>JBCCHM010000102.1:0-3069 GCA_039028755.1 Bacteroidota bacterium
AAGTCTGTCTAGGGCTTTTACGATCGCTTTTACAGGAGGTACAGTAATGGGTATGGGCGTCACAGGGCTGGCTACGCTGGGCTTGAGTCTATTGCTACTTATACTTTTCTATTTTTTAGCACCTGCTGATATTACTACCACGAGTAGGCATACCTTAGTATTGATCTTAGAAACCCTTACTGGCTTTTCATTGGGTGCAGAAAGTGTAGCCCTATTTGCACGGGTAGCAGGGGGTATCTACACCAAAGCAGCTGATGTAGGCGCGGATATCGTGGGCAAGCTAGAGGCTAACATTCCTGAGGATGATCCTAGAAACCCTGCTACTATTGCTGATAATGTAGGGGATAATGTGGGTGATATAGCTGGCATGGGGGCTGACTTATTTGGCTCCTATGTAGCCACAATCCTAGCAGCCATGGTACTAGGCAATGAAGTAGATATGCCTGGCCAATCTAGTAATCTATCCCCTATTGTACTGCCATTGTTCATCGGAGTAGCAGGTATGTTGCTTTCTGTCATAGCCACCTTGACAGTGAAAATTAGAGAGCGCAATAACGTACAAAAAGCACTCAACAGGGGAAACTGGCTGGCAACCCTGCTGACGGTTGTGGCTGCTTATTGGCTTACTAAGAACTTATTACCTGATAACTTGGCTATGCGGGCACAAACCTTCACCGCTACCAGCGTTTTTCATGCTATACTTACCGGCTTACTAGTAGGCATCTTGGTTAGCGCTATTACAGAGTATTATACAGCTATGGGCAAAAGGCCCGTGCGCTTTATTACTGAGCAGTCTCGTACGGGACATGCTACGAACATCATTGCCGGCCTCTATGTAGGGATGACCTCTACAGCGCTACCTACACTTCTTTTTGCTGCAGGTATTTATATTGCCTTTATTTTTGCGGGCTTCTATGGGGTAGCTATTGCTGCAGCAAGTATGATGGCTACTACAACGATGCAGCTATCGATTGATGCTTTTGGGCCTATTGCTGATAATGCAGGAGGTATTGCAGAGATGAGTAGCTTGCCCCAAGAGGTAAGGCAGCGGACAGACATCCTAGACACAGTAGGTAATACAACTGCCGCTACAGGTAAGGGATTTGCCATTGCCTCTGCTGCTTTAACTTCACTAGCGCTTTTTGCTGCTTATGTACGAACGGCTAATATCCAGGCTATAGACATCTACAAAGCTCCAGTGCTGGCTGGCTTATTTGTAGGTGGTATGATTCCTTTTCTGTTTTCTGCTTTGACCATCAGGGCTGTAGGAAAAGCTGCCATGGCCATGGTACATGAGGTAAGAAGACAGTTCCGAGAGATCCAAGGCATTATAGAGGGAGAGGCACAGCCTGAGTATGATAAATGTGTGAATATTTCTACTCAAGCAGCGCTCAAAGGCATGTTCCTACCAGGAGCTCTAGCCATTGTTACGCCAGTTATGGTAGGGGTTATGTATGGTCCAGAGGTACTAGGAGGATTGCTAGCAGGACTTACAGTAAGCGGTGTGCTCATGGCTATATTTCAATCCAATGCCGGTGGAGCTTGGGACAATGCCAAGAAATCTTTTGAAAAAGGCATAGAAATAGATGGAAAAATGTATTATAAGGGATCAGAGGCTCATAAGGCTTCTGTAACAGGTGATACAGTAGGAGATCCCTTGAAAGATACCTCTGGTCCTTCTATGAACATCCTCATCAAGCTAGCCTCTATCGTAGCCCTGGTTATAGCGCCCAATATTGCCTTAAAAGCTACTAATCCTAGTAAGGAGAAGGAGGAGGTTACAGAGAGGCAGAGGCCAAGTATCGAACAGTCAATAGGGCCATAGGGTGACTATAAAAACTAGCTATAAGCCTCCTATGCTTACTGTGCAACGTTTTACCTTTAACTTTCTAGCAGAGCATACATATGTAGTATATGACGAAACAAAGGCATGTGCTATCATAGATCCAGGTTGCTTTGAGCGGCAGGAAAGGCAGACACTCAGTGCCTTTATACAAGCACACTCCCTACAAGTCACTCACCTGATCAATACGCACTGCCATATAGACCATGTGTTGGGCAACCAGTACGTCAAGAATAGCTATGCGGTAAAGTTGGCTATACACTCCCAAGAAGTACCTATTCTGCAGCTAGCCACCACCTATGCGCCGCAGTATGGCATAATAGGCTATGAACCGACTGAAGCAGCAATTTTTCTCACAGAAGGTGATACCATACAGATAGGTAATACCCATCTGGCAGTATTACATGTGCCTGGCCATTCACCGGGCCATATTGCGCTGTATAGTCGAGAAGATCAGCTTTGCTTCGTTGGTGATATATTATTTCGAGGAAGTATAGGCAGGACAGACCTACCAGGGGGCGATCATGATACGTTGGTACAAAGCATTCAGCAGAAATTATTTCCCTTAGGTGACCCAGTGACTATCTACCCAGGTCATGGCCCTACTACTACCATAGAGATAGAAAAGAACAGTAATCCGTTCTGTAGGCTATAATCTCTCTCCTACCTCTCAGTAGAAGACACCTATCGCCCCTGTCTGCTAAAAGGCAATACACTAACTCAATATATTTGGCTAATCCTTAGGAACTCTTAAAATCCACTTCTTATATCCACGAAGATCGATTATGGTCTAAAAATATCCCTAAAACTGAAGAAAAATCTGCAAGAAAATTAGTCGATTTTGCCAAATATTTCACCCAAGAGAGATCCCACCTCTGTAAAATTCCGTCCAGCAATCCGAAGGAGCAGGGCGTAGCGCAGATACTAGTGAGCGCCGCTCTTGTCATGCTGAGCGTCAGAGAAGCACTCTGTGTGGTGGCTGAGTATGCAGATTCCTCGCTAGGCTCGGAATGACAGTGGTAGAGTGTCAGTAGCTTGATCTTTTTGCCTACTTCTTGCATCCAAGGGAAAAAGTAGGGCCCCGCCGGCCAGGCGACGTATGCTACACCCCGTCTACGTCCTCCAAGCCCCACTACAAAACCGCTCAAAACTTCCCCAATGGACCAAGCGCACCCGGCTAGGCATATACCTGGGACATTCTACATACCACGCTAGTAGCGTGGTAT
>JBCCHM010000103.1:0-3055 GCA_039028755.1 Bacteroidota bacterium
GCTCACTGGTGCTTGTGCTCAGGTTAGTCCATTAGAAGGAGGGCCTATAGATACTATTCCTCCTAAGCTCATCAGTTCATATCCTATGCATGAGAGTACTGGCTTTCAGGACAAAAATATCCAGTTAACCTTTGATAAGGAGATCGATGTGCAGGATATTTACAATCGCCTTATCGTTACGCCTAGGCTTACTAAGCTCGAGGGTAAGCCTAGCTATGTTTACAAAGTGCAAGGCAGAACCCTTAAATTAAAACTAGCTAGTCCGCTGGAAGCGGCAACGACCTATACTTTTAATTTCAAAGATGCCATCAAGGATACTAGAGAAGGCACTGCAGCAGAGAGTCCTACCATTACTTTTAGTACAGGAGCTTACGTAGACTCTATGTATGTATCAGGTAAGGTCAAGTACCTCATGACTGACAAGCCAAGCAGCAATACGTTGGTTTCCCTTTATAAAGTCACTGAAGAGGATACCCTACATATCCTTAATAGTGTTCCTGACTACTTCACTAAAACTAATGAAGAAGGGCATTTCAAACTAGACCACATTAAGCAGGGTCAGTATAGGATCTATGCAGGCCATAGCGAAGAAAACAAGCTAATCATTGACCCTAGTAAAGAGGCATATGGATTTTTAACAGATCCCATCGATCTGTCAGAGCCTATCGAAAACCTTATGCTGGCTATTCTGCAAGCGGATGTAACTGAATTTAAGCTACAAGGTAAACAGCCCCAAAACCAGTACTTTGAGATCAACTTTAGTAAACCCGTTGTTAAATATACGTTGGCGCTAGTACATAAGCCTAAGCGATTTAAAGAGGATTACTTATATAGTAATCTGATAAAGAATGGGCACATCATCAGGATTTACAATACGCTAGGTCTCTTGGAAGAGGATAGCCTAGAAGCTAGGCTAGTAGCTGCAGATTCTATGGGAAGCATTATTGAAGAAACTATAGATATCCATTTTAGCGAGGGTAGAGCTGCCAAAGAGCCACTGACATATACTTTTAGTCCTCCATCTGGAGCCAAGGTTAGACCAGCGTTTGAAGGAAGTATGCTTTTAAGCAAACCTGTAAGAGATGTGCTGACGGATAGCCTATTTTTTGTAGTCAACGATCAGGATACTATCCAGATAGCTCCTGAAGACTTGCACTTTAAGGCACAAAGAGACTCTATAATCATTCGAAAACAGCTTGATTTGTGTTCAGTAGCTCATAAAGTCGATGAGGAGACGACTGGTGATACTCAAGTAGGAGTAGTTCTTCACATAGCCAAGGGGGCCTTTGTAGCTGTAGATAAAGAACTTAACAAAGCCGTTAGGTATCATTATACGCTTCAGAACCCACAATCATGCGGCACCATCAAAGGTAGGGTGACCACACAGGCAGCTGGATTTATTATTCAGCTGCTCAATGAGCAATATGAGGTAGTAGATGAAATTCGAAACGAGCCATACTATCAATTCCAAGATGTATTGCCTGGTAACTACAGGCTACGTATTTTGGTACTCCAGGATGGAGATGCTGAATGGCGCTTTGGCAATATCAACCAGTTAGAACCGCCTGATCCTGTGATCTTTTATCCTCACGAGCTTTCTATAGTGGCTAACTGGGAGTTAGATTATATTGACTTTGAGTTTTAGTAAGAGGCTGGAAATTATGAAGCATGTTACTCATAGGGGTATATCTGCTGTGTATTTTAGATCAGTATTAAAAGGTTTGCACGGCATGTTGCTGCCAATTACTCTCTTCAATAAACCCATATATACTATATTCGAACAGGGCCTAAGGAGTTGCACCCGGCCCTACTCAGTCCTCAGCTGCTCTCCTTTGCCGGCTACCGCATAACTCATTTGTAAGTTCCTACAAAGCACTTACGGTGAGCCCGCCGCCTCTTAATTTACAGCATGCCTAGAGAATTACGTTTTTAAGCTTCATGACACACCACAACTGCTGCTCTCTTGGATTACTAAGGCTGAGCTTCTGGCGCTTGAGTCTGTTGATTGTGACCAATCTTAGCTACTGGATTAATAAGGACTGTTTGAAGAATCTCGTTGTGAGGGTTAAGAAGCTGACCTCGGAGCTATGGTCTCAGTAGCTACTGGCTTTAGGGACGTAATTTTAGTCTTATTTGCTTGGGTTAGCTTTTCAGCCTGCTGAGCAGATTTGCTTTCTTTGGCTTTCTTCCAAAGCTCCCATCTTGTGTTTGCTTCTTCTTGTGTAATGGCGTTCTTTTTAACGCCCACTTGAAGATGCCTTCTCAATAAAATTCCTTCGGAAGACAGAATGTTTCTGACTGTATCGGTTGGTTGAGCGCCATTTGATAGCCACTGAAGTGCTTTTTTTTCTTTAAGCAGGGTAGTAGCAGGATTTGTATTAGGATTATGACTACCAAGTTTTTCGATAAAGCGTCCATCCCTAGGGGCTCTTGCATCTGCCACCACAATATCGTAGAAGGGCAGCTTCTTGCGTCCCCTTCTTGCTAATCTAATCTTTACAGCCATATTTTTGTTCGTTCAAAATTTATCCACTAGTGTTGATGCAATTGTTAAGCTTTGGTTCTTCGCAAGGAGACTGAAACAGAAATTTCGATACTTGAAGTCAATGCACTACTGCTTGCTCAATAGATACAAAAGATCGATCCTTTCTACTTTTCTTGAATACTACAGTACCACTAGTAAGGGCATACAAGGTATGATTTTTACCCATTCCAACGTTTTTGCCTGGGTTATGCTGGGTGCCTCTTTGTCTGACAAGGATATTCCCTGCAATAACATGCTGTCCTCCGAATTTCTTAACACCTAGTCGCTTACTGGCTGACTCTCTTCCATTACGAGAGCTTCCTGCTCCTTTTTTGTGTGCCATCCCTAATTTATTTTAGCCTATAATATCTTCAACCAAAACTTTGGTATAGTCTTGGCGATGTCCTTGTTTCTTTTTGTATCGTGAAGTACTTGTGGATTGTCTCGGATGGTCTGACAAGTAGTCTTGTTCCAATGGAAGGCGCGCTTGGCTTTCTTTCCGGTAGGGCGCGGATCGAGGTTTGGATTGTA
>JBCCHM010000104.1:0-3050 GCA_039028755.1 Bacteroidota bacterium
AATTTTTAAGGATTAACTACCTAGTTTTGCGGTGGTCTCGATAGGGTACCTAAACTCGATATGCTTTATCGCTCTAGATTTTGAAAATTTTTAAGGATTAACTACCTAGTTTTGCGGTGGTCTCGATAGGGTACCTAAATTCGATATGCTTTACAGCAAATTTTCCCCACACTACCTATCCGATTAGTTTATGATTTTACGTAAAAGCAATAACTTATTAGGTTATGCCTGAATCTAGAACAGAACTCCAGGAACTAGGTGAGTTTAAGCTCATTGATACGCTCACGGAAAAGTTTACGCTACAACATCAATCTTCTGTCCAGGGTGTAGGGGATGATGCAGCTATCATTGATGCGGGTGAGCATTATACGCTTGTTACTACAGATATGCTGCTAGAAGGCGTCCATTTTGACCTAACCTACTGCCCGCTCCAGCACCTGGGCTATAAGGCAGTAGTCGCTAATGTCGCTGATATCACAGCTATGAATGGTACACCTGAGCAGATCACGGTGAGCATTGCTGTGAGTAATCGGTTTTCTCTGGAAGCGCTGCAAATACTCTACCAGGGCATCTCCCTGGCTTGTGAGCACTATCGGGTAGATTTGGTAGGGGGGGATACTGCTTCTGCTACTGCTGGCCTAACTATTTCCATCACGGCCATTGGTAGGGTAGCTAAAGATAGGGTATGCCTAAGAAAGGGAGCACAGCCTCATGATATTATCTGTGTGACAGGTGACTTAGGCGGAGCTTATATCGGTTTGCAAGTCTTGAATAGAGAGAAGCGCGTGTTCAAGGCTGACCTAGATACGCAGCCAGTGCTGGAGCCTTATGCGTACATGGTGCAGCGGCAGCTCAAGCCAGCAGCACGTACAGATATTATTCGGGTAATGGATGAGCTGCAGCTTGTTCCTACAGCTATGATTGACATCTCAGATGGACTCGCTTCTGAGCTTTTTCATATCAGCAAGGCTGCTGGGGTAGGTATTACTATCTACGAAGCCAAGCTACCTATCGATAACCGTACGTATGAGACGGCGGTCTCTCTTGGCCTAGATCCTATTATGTGTGCTGCGAATGGCGGTGAAGATTATGAGCTATTATTTACTATCAAGCAGCAAGACTTTAAGAAGGTAGAAAGTCACCCCGATATAGCTCTGATCGGCTATACCACAGCGCTAACGCAGGGATTGAATTTAGTTACTAAGTCAAGTAGTGTAGTGCCTCTAGTAGCCCAGGGTTGGCAGCATCACAAAAATAGGTAGTAATCAAGGCTTTGAGGTAGCCGGAGGGAGTTTCTCAATGACTAGGTTGTGGTTGGTATAAATGCAGATATCTGCAGCAATCGTGAGGCTCTCTCTGACCATCTCTTCCGCACTCAAGTGTGGGGCATGGTTTTTGAGCGCCGTGGCAGCTGACTGTGCATACATGCTACCAGACCCTATGGCTGTAATCTGGTCGTCAGGCTCTAGCACATCACCAGTGCCAGAGATAAGGAGCAGTTCCGCTTGGTTAGCAGCAATGAGACTAGCCTCTAGTCTCCTCAAGTAGCGATCTGTTCGCCAGTCTTTGGCTAGCTCAATGGCAGAGCGCTTCATATTACCTGAGTATCTTTGTAGCTTCTCGTCAAACCGATCTAGTAGGGTAAAGGCATCTGCAGTAGAGCCAGCGAAGCCTGCTAGCACTTTACCGTCTAGGAGCCTTCTGATCTTTCTGACATTGCTTTTGGCTATCGTACTGCCCATAGTAGCTTGTCCATCTGCACCAATGGCTACTTCATTATTATGAATTATGGCAATAACTGTGGTCGATCTAAGTTGGGACATATGGGCTGGTATTTGGTTATCTGTCTATCTGGTTTATCGAACTGTTTATTCATCTAGCTGAGCTACTGATTCAGTGACTCAATAGGCGAGTAGCCTCAGTGGATCTTCGAGTAATGCTTTGAAGGTCTTGAGAAAAGCAGCTCCTACAGCTCCATCTACTGCTCGGTGGTCACAAGATAGGGTGGCTTTCATGACATAGCCAGGAACTACTGCGCTCTCTTTTACTACAGGCACTTGCTTGATCTCTCCTATTGCTAGGATACAAGCTGATGGAGGGTTGATAATGGCTGTAAAAGATTCGATGCCGAGCATGCCTAAGTTAGAGATGTTAAAGGTACTTCCTGTCAGGTCTTGTGGCTGCAGCTGGTTGTTATGGGCTTTATGGCTTAGTTCTTGAATTTCTGCTGCTAGGTGTACGAGTGATTTATGATCTGCAAAACGTATGACAGGTACTAAAAGGCCTGCTTCTACAGCCATGGCTATGCCTATGTGGATATGCTTGTTATAGCGCATGGTGTCTCCTAGCCATGCTACGTTGATGCTTGGATGCTGCCTGATAGCTGCTGCTGCTGCTTTCATGATGATGTCATTGAAGGATACTTTGACTGGTGCATATTGATTGATGCTAGGACGGGAAGCTGCTACCTTGTCCATATCTACCTGAACGGTTAGGTAAAAGTCAGGGGCGCTGAGCTTACTGGCTGATAGGCGCTTGGCAATGGTCTTACGCATCTGTGAAACGGGCACTTCTTCATAGGCTTCTTCTGCTATAACAGGGGGTAGCGTAGCGCTAGGCAAACTGGCACTTGGCTGTGTCTTAGCTGCTAAGTGTTCTACATCTCGCTTAACAATGCGGCCCCCCTCTCCAGTGCCGTTAATCGTAGCTAGATCATACCCCTTGTCTTGCGCTATCTTCTTGGCTAGGGGGGATGCAAAGGTGCGCTGTAATGTGTTATTAGCTTGGGTAGGTATCTCAGTAGGCTGGGTAGGTGTTGATGCTAGGTTACTGGTCGTCGCTGTGGTTGCTGTAGCTACTTGCTCGGCCGTAGCTGCTTGTACAGGGTGCTTCGCCTCTGCTAACAAAGCTGTGATGTCTTCTCCTGGCTTACCAACAATGGCTAGTATGCTATTGATAGGGACTGTCTCTTTTTCTTGTACGCCGATGTGTAGTAGGGTTCCTTCTTCATAGGCTTCTAGCTCCATAGTAGCTTTGTCTGTTTCTATCTC
>JBCCHM010000105.1:0-3029 GCA_039028755.1 Bacteroidota bacterium
AGCTAGCGTAGGAACAGTAGCAGGTTGTTATGTTACAGATGGTTACATTAAAAAAGCCAACCACATACGCCTTATCAGAGAGGGTATCGTAACCTGCACAGGCTCTATCAAGCAACTCAAGCGCTTCAAGGAAGAGCTACAGCAAGTTAAGGCTGGTTTTGAGTGTGGTATTAATATTGAGAGCTTTAATGATATCAAGATTGATGATGTCATCGAGGGGTTTGAAACGAAAGAAGTAAAACGTAGCCTACAGGATACTATAAAAAGATAGTCCGTTTTTCTATACAGAATTAAGCGCTCTACACGATCCCCAAACAAGCTTTTGTCTCCTTGAGCTCACGCTTATCATCTGCCATAACCATCAGCTTATCATCTGCCATAATCTCCGTATCACCACGGGGCGTTAAGTAGTGTTTATTCCTACTAATAAGGACAACAAGCGAATTTTTAGGAAATCCAAGTTCTACGATTTTCTTACCAGCTGCTATGGATCCTTGCGGTACCACTAGCTCTAGTAGCTCACTTTTTACATCCTCTGATAGTCTGATGGCCCTGACTTTTTTCTCAGGAACTATCTCCTCGAGTTTGAGCCATTTGGCCAAGGGGTAGAGCGTTGTGCCCTGGAGCAGCACAGAAGTAAGCACAATAAAAAATACGATGTGGAAAATCTTGTCAGACTTATCAACCCCTTCTAGCAAAGGATACGTAGCAAATACAATAGGGACAGCCCCTCTGAGCCCCACCCACGAGATAAATAATTTTTGGTTGAAAGTGACCTTTGTGAAAGCTAAGGAAAGGAATACGCTAATAGGCCGTGCCAAGAACATCAAAATCCCTGATATTAAGAGGCCTATGCCTACAATGGGAATAAGCTTATGGGGATAAACTAATAGGCCTAAGATGATGAACATGACTACCTGCATGAGCCAGGCTATACCATCATAAAACCGAATGAGGCTCTTTTTATGAATAAATTTTTGACTACCTAAGACAAGTCCCGCTATGTAGACCGCTAAAAAGCCGCTGCCATGGATAAAGTTAGTAGCAGAATAGGTAAATAAAATCATAGCCAGCGTCAGGCCTGGATACAGCGACTCATACACTAGCTGTATTCTATTCACTACAAATACCATTCCCTTGCCTGCTGCAAAGCCCACAATCCCGCCTATGAACATTTCCTGGGAAAACCGCGGTAAAGCAGACCACATACTGATTTCTTGGCTACTAGTGAGTAGACTTGTAAAGAAGATCATTAAGAAATAAGCCATGGGATCATTGCTACCTGACTCTAATTCTAGCGTTGGCGAGAGACTGGCCTTGAGATGAAGATTCTTAGAGCGTAGAATAGAAAATACCGCAGCTGCATCTGTAGAAGAAACAATGGAGCCTAATAGTAGGCCTTCTATGAGGCTAAAATCTGTGACCAAGTAGACAAAATAGCCAATACTAAATGCTGTGACAAGTACCCCTATAGTGGATAAGAGAACTCCATTCCATATAATGGGACGAATATGTTCATATTCTGTATCGAGACCTCCAGAAAATAGAATCAGAGTGAGCGTTATAGCGCCCAGAACTTTAGCTATATATGGGCTTTCGAATCGAATACCTCCTAAGCCATCAGAGCCAGCTAGCATACCAATAGCCAAGAATATCAAAAGCGTAGGAATACCTAGCTTGGTTGAAAATTTGCTAGCCAGTATACTGATGAAAAGTAAAAAAGACCCTATGATTAATATACCCTCTACCGTAAAATTCATGAAATATTTGCCTAGTTTTTATCCTGACAAAGATAGTGAAAGAAGCCTATAAAACAACGCTAAAACTCCTAGCAATACTATTATAAAACTAGCGACTACTGCTTTTAAAAGTTTACAAACAACGGTTTTATGATCTTGCAACGGTCTATGATGATCACTTGTGTACTCACAATTGATCTTGACTAGGTTGCTTCCCGAGCACAAGAAGTAGTAGAAGTAATGTTATATTTACAGAAGTATCATAACATATAGATGGTTGGAACGCTTATGATGGGTTAATTTTGAATAGCTATGATCACTACAGAGTTGAGCACTCTCAAGACAAGTTTTTTCGAGAAAATACCATACTCACAGCCTAGAAAGCTTCTGGAGCTTTTCCAAAAGGAGACTAAAACAATTTAACGGAATCAGTACAGATACATTCTAGATTCACTTAAATAGAAACAGAGTTTAGGTTTAACAGCAGAGCCCTAGACTTATCAGATCTAAAGTTCACCAGGCCCATCCTTACTTCAGGGGTGAGTGGATATTATTTATTTGTATTTACTACTTGAGTTTCTTAATTTTGTAGTTTGTTAAACTAATTAATTCCTTCAAGATGCATTGGATAAGAATAACAAGCAGTACCTTACTCTTGGCGATCTTTACAGTAAACTGCCACTGCCAAAACCCCTCAGTCTCGCCTTCAGCAGAGAATAATGTCGTACCAATGGTTGCGACAGCTACTTTTTGACCCATTTTAACGTTGGGTGCGCCGCATACAATTTTTAGTGGTTTTTGCTGTCCAACATCAACAGTTGTTAATTTTAATCGGTCTGCATTGGGATGTTTTATACATTCAATTACTTGGCCAACCACAACCCCTTTTAACCCACCTTTAACAGATTCATAAACATCCATTCCCTCAACTTCAAGGCCTAAATTTGTAAGAAGTTCAGATGTTTTATCTGCATCCCAATCGATGTTAATAAATTCTTTGAGCCAGTTGTATGAAATTTTCATAGTGTTGTATTAACCTTTGCAAATATAAAGTTATGGAATTATATGGCAAACAAAAAGCCCAACCAAAAGTTGGGCTTTTGATGTGTAGTAAATCTTTTAATTATTCTCCAGAAAGTGCTTTCATTTCTTTTTCAATCATGTCATAAAATTGATCGATTTTTGGCATCACCACCACCCGAGTTCTTCTGTTCTTAGCACGGTTTAAAGCCGTGTCATTATCCACTAGTGGTACATAGCTGCTGCGACCTGCTGCAATGAGTTGTGAGG
>JBCCHM010000106.1:0-2991 GCA_039028755.1 Bacteroidota bacterium
ACTGCTTTACTGTTATTGTTGCCCCCTCGCTTTAAACCCTAGCAACGCTCATAAATTATTTTTATTTGAATCCCTTCAGAAGGGAGGGCCAACAGAACGTTTTTTTTGAAATAGTTATATCTTACTAATCTAGTAAGGTAGGGCAGCGCTACCTACAGTTTCTTTGCTCCAACCTCCTTTTTCCTCGAGTCTTACGCCCGCCTCAAGGAGCTTGCCGACTATCTCCAATTGACCCTTCTCAGCAGCAGCTTGAAGGGCAGTGCGACCATATTTTGAAGTGGTTGAGCTCTTTTTTATGACTTCCCATTGCCCATTATCAACAGCAGCTTGAAAGGCCCACTCACCCTCTTCTCCTTGGGATAGGGTTGCGCCTTGGTCTAAAAGCTGGGCTACAATTTCCCATTGCCTGGCGATGGCAGCAGCGCTGAGGGCACAACGACCATACACTCCTTGAATATTTATGCCTCTTTCAATCAATTGCTCAACGATTTCTCATTGCCTAGCATAAGCGGCTTTTTTAAAGCTTCCCCACACCACCTGACATCTATGTCTTTTTCTACAAGCATTTTTACTATCTCCCATTGTCTCTTTTCTACTGCCATGCTTAGTACCATGGCACCTACTTCATCTTTTACATAGATGCCATTCTGGATACAATGCTTTACTAAATCCCATTGCTCGGCGTCTGCTGCTAGCCAAAGCATGTCTTTAGTTTCTTCATTTTCCTCGCCCTGCACATCAGCTCCATTCTCAAGCAACAAAGCAGCTATCTCCCAGTGCCCTTTATAGACTGAAAATAGTAGAGGCGTTATGGAGGTATGCGCTGGCTGCTCAGCGCATGCTGCTGATGACTCTTTTATACGTTCTAAAGGAAGCCTGGGCACCTTACTTGTTGTAGGTGCATCTGCTTATGCTGCAGGCAAAGGTGCTGCTAAAAGCGGTATCGGGGTATTGATATCTTGCTTACTCACCTTACGAGCTGCAATTAACTGCCCTATATATGCTACGTCTCCTTGCTCCAAGGCTTGAATGAACTCATCTTTACCAGCATTGGTGCTTATGTCAGGAACTTCCTGTTGGAGGGAGTGAAGCGTTTGGTTCATGCAGCTTATACATCCTATCAGTAATGCTGTCAATAACGACTGATGCGTGATTCTCTTTGGAGCCATAAAAACCATTTTTAGTTTGTCAGCGTAAAATCGCCTTCCTAAATAAGTTTTGCAATAATTTCTAGTATATCAGTATGATATAAATATTTCCCTCAAAAAGGGAAGGATACCAATGCGAAAGGGTATCCGACAATCAGGAAAGCCAACTAAGCTCTACTCTACGCTGTCAGCTGTGTTACGCTCTTCTGGGTGAGTCGTATCTTCTTGTTTGGGTTCGGGCAATAGGACACGGTCTTGTATATTATTGAGGTTAGGACTACTAGGTAAGTTTCTTGCATGCTCTCTTTTTAGGAATACAGACGTAGCAATACTCAGAGCAAATAAAGTGATAATGAGCCCCCACGTGACCTGTTCGAGTAGGTCACTTGTTTGCTTAATTCCTATAAGTTGGCTAGCATTAGCACTTCCCCATGAGCTACCTAGCCCTTCTTTTTTAGAGCTTTGCACAGCGGTAGTCAATATGAGCAGTGTAGCAGTGATGATGGTAAGGACAACAAGTAAGGTGAACATTATATTTCTTTTTTTAACTTCTCGCTAAGCAAGGCAAAGTAAGACTTTTTTTCAGGAAATTTTAACTGAAGCTTGCTGTATATATCAAGGGCGCGCTGAAACTTACCTTGCTTAATCATAACCTGGGCGAGACTTTCTGTGACCAGATTATAATTTATAGTATTGCTAGCTTGTGTCAAATCAACCTGAGCTTCCTCCACATTCGTTTCTTTGGTAGCTACTGACTTGAGATGCCCTCCTTGCTGCATAAAAGTTTTTATGATAGCAAGTTGCTCTAGAGATTTTGGCTTGGCAATATTTCGTTCCGCTCTGTTACGGATAGTGCTGATGTAGCTATTAATAAATTCTAGCTCCTCATCTCCTTTCTTGATTGACTCTTTACTGGGCGGTAAGGCAGATGTATCGGCTACTGGCTTTGGAATAGAGAAAGGAGGCTTATTCTCTAACAGCAACTTTAAGTGACTGCGATCAGTAGCATATACAGCTGCTAGTTGTATAGCTTGCTGAGCATTGTTAGGATTTTGGTCATACGTAGCTTTGGCTATCAAAGTAAAGGCTAGCTGAAAATAAGGGTATTGGCCTAGAAGCTTCTTAAGTGCTGTCACTTCCTCAGTACTAATCTTTTGAGGGGCTTGGATGATATTCAAGAGTTGCTCAGCTTGCATAAGGGGCTTATATAGAACCTCAGAGACATTAACTTGGCTTACCAGCTAGCTACAGATGCATTGAACACGTCTTTTACAAGTTTGGTGAGCACTTCTTCTACTAATCTAGGCTCTTCTGCATCAGTACTAGCTGTAGCATCCATATCAGCAGATTGTTCAAAATTTTTGTTATTGAAGTCAAACTCTTTATCATGTGCATTGCTGTAGCTTACTTGTAGGGTAATTGTAAGTTTGGTACGGCGGGCTACAACTCCTTGATCGCTGCTGCTTGGGGCTACCGGTGCATACTTGAATTCAGTGATTATTCCTTCAAACTGCAGGTCACCATCGGTATCTACCTGCTTGAGGGGTGTCTTCTGGATTAGCTCACTGCCTAGCTTTTCAGTAAGCTGCTGGACTAAATCGGCAGGGCCTAACGCTACTTTTGACTGAAAGTTTTGGATGGTGAATGTTTTTACTTTTGTAGATAACGAAGTGCCTGAAAATGAGTAAATAACACAGCTCTGGCAAAAGAAGCCTATAATAAGTCTTCCGATAGCGTTACGAAGTTTGCTGTTTTCCACCGACGAAAATGGCGTCCGTACGGTCACTGCGGGCCGCGCCGTCTTTGGTCAGGTGCGCCCGATCTCGGGCCCCGACCCGAAGAA
>JBCCHM010000107.1:0-2964 GCA_039028755.1 Bacteroidota bacterium
AAATCAATGTATTCTTTGGGATTTTGCAAGAGGTCTATTGAAAGATATTTACTGTCTATAGTGTAAATGTAGTACATATTCCCACACTAATATGACGCTCCCATACCGTAATCAAGTAGCCTTGCTTTTAGCTTTTCTTCAGGTCTCTATAGAAGTTCTCATGGCTCCCTAGCGCTACCAGTATGAGTTGGCTGGTGGTATATTGGTAAGCTAGCAAAGTAAGCTGGTTGAGCATTCTGAACTTGTAGACGTATATCCCATTGAGGTCTCCTTTTTTCGCTTTCCCCAATGCAGGATTAGCTACGATAGTACGGATAGCTTGCTCTAATGGCTTTCTTTGATCCTTGTGTAATTTTTTGGCTCGCTTGCTGAAAGTGGGTGTTTGTAAAATCTCCATACTCTCATTATCTGTCAAACTGATAAACTTCCAGCTGCTCCATAGCAACCTCTTGCTGGCCCAAGAGTATATCTTTAATGAAGCTGTAAGGTAAATCAGGATTCTCTTCAGCTACTTTCCCAATCTTAGCCCAGTACTCAATTTGTCTGGAAACAGATCGATTCGTGGCTTTAGAGCAAACTTTGGCTTGCGTAACCATAGATTCTGATAATCTGACTGCTGTATTCATGGTGACATTACGACTCTTTATGTTGCAATAAGCAACTTTTAGGTTATAAATGCAACTCTTTATGTTGCAATAAGCAACTTTTAGGTTATAAATGCAACATCTGTTGTAAAGGAGGCTGCCTCAATGAGCAATCATTAAATCTACTCATATTTTTATATGTATCCCGCTAATCTGACAGATGGTGATTGGTAACGTATCCGACACCATTTTGAGTAGAGCAATAGCTATGGAAATCGGGCCATACATAGCCGGTGTACTTTAGTCGTCCCTTAATAAGTAGAAAATACTAGCTTTTTACATTCCAAAGTCCCACATATAAGCTGACATCTTTTGACAGAAAATCGTAATTATTCCCCAAATCCTTGCAAAAAATACCTTCCTATGCTCGCTAAAGACCCTAAACAAATCCAACTTGATTGCCTTAATGCTACTCTTAAGCAAATTATTGACCCCAACCATCCGCTCTTCATGCTGTCTCACAACAGCCCGTCAAAAGCCTAGAAGATAATTTTGTACCTATGCTCACACAGGCGTCCCTAGCCATCATTAATGTAGCTACACACCTGAGTGTTGAACGCGTAGTGGCACTGTGGCAAGAGAGTCGTTATTTCCAATACTTCTCCGCAGAAGCCTCCTTGCACTGAGAGCAACCTTGTGCCGCTAGTGACTTGCTCCACTTTAGAAAACCGGTTAGGCGAAGAAGATATCCAAGCCCTCTTCGCCCTCTCTCTACAGCTGCATGACCAGAAGCTAAGGCCAAACAAGTCCTGGTGGACACTACTCTACAGGAGAAAAACATCACTTATACAACTGATGCTAAACGCTAGAAAAAAGTCATAGAGCGCTGTAATACCCTAGTCCAGCGAGCAGGTGTTCAGCTGAGGCAAAAGTTAGCGGTATGTGGTGCAGAAGCTCTGCTATGCCCATCTAGCAAGGCAAGAAGACAACTAAATCCTTGAAGCGGCTCAGGACGCTAGCCACTCGTCAAGTCAGGGACTTATCCAGGAAGTTGGAGGGAGTAGGGCAATTAGGAGTATATGAAAAGCCTCTCAGGTTGCTGTCACGTATTGTCAAGCAAGGGAGGAAGTCGAAAGAGAAGGTTTATAGTCTAAGCTCGGCAGAGGAGCGTTGTATAGGCAAGGGGAAGGCTGGCAAGCAGTATGAGTTTGTCTCGAGGGTCTCGCTAACTACGCTGGCTGGTAGTCAAGTGTTAGTCGGGGTTGAGCATTTTGCTGGTAATCCTCCGGCCGATAGTAAGACATTAGCTGTGTATCTATATGAGTTGTGCATTTTAATTCAATATCCTTTATTATCTGCATAATGCTGTATCAATGGATAGGCAGGATGTTTGGGAAGGCATTTAGTCGAGTGCTAGGTAGATCGAGGGTATAGGGTTTATGGGAAGGTGGGATTGAGTGAGTTAATCTTAGCGGTCAGGTGTACAGGCAAACGTGCTTATGCTGTTGGTGAGTATAAGTTGCGTTGTAGGGGTTGTTCAGGGGTAGAGGCGTTGATAGGGCACCTGAGAACAGCTCATAGACTGAACCTGGAGGATAGTCTGGGCGATAGGTTGCATAGTCTATTAGCTGGTATAGGGTTCAACCTAAGCCTTGTGCTAAAGGAAATAAGATTTTTTTGTTCGTATATTTTATGATGTTCAGTGTCAAGACTGCTAGGGCTATCTGCTAGAAATTTGTGCCTCGTGGAACCATCGAGAGTTATCAAGGGGCGACTATTTATAACTTTCTAGAAAATAACTAAAAGAGCACTTGACCTTAGGTAAACGCACAAACAAGTGAAACTACAGTGTAGTGTCTCAATAGAACGATGGATTGTGATCGGATTGTCAGTCCTAATACTGGCATTCAGCACTGGTTGTGATAGAGGTAAAAGAAGTGGCAGAGCCACGAGGCAGGGTACAAAATCTCCTAGAAAGGTCAAGAACCTACGGATTTTCGCACGAAAAGGTCCAGGGCAAAGCAACCATGTTATAATAACGGTCAATCCTAACTGTGCTGGTACAGTGATGGAGAACTATTTTGTAACAGCTAAAGTTATAACAGGGCAAGGGCAGTTATTGGGAGCTAGAGAAAAAGTCGGGAATGAATTGCAGTATAAAGTTCCGCTTGAGGACAGGACTCTAGCAGACCTACGGCCTAGCCAGGGAGATGTAGCCAAATTTCGTGGCGGTAAGTCGATTAGTTTTCGATGTAAGTACGAGCCACAAGCAGCAGCTAAAGAGGGAGATATGCACCAGCTAGCTATAACAGTCATACAGAAAGACGAGGGAGGGAGGGCTATTCGGGAAGGACAAGTTGAGCTAACCTTGTCTGTCTCC
>JBCCHM010000108.1:0-2913 GCA_039028755.1 Bacteroidota bacterium
CATTATTGCAGGAAAAATACTAGAGGGGATCACCATTCATACGGATTGTTGGTGTGCTTATGCTGGGCTTTTATAAAATGGTGTATGAACACTATAGAGAGTTCGATGGGCAAACGAACTTGCAGAGTCAAGTCCCCCATTAATGGACTAGAAAACTTCTGGCGCTATACAAAAAGCATCCTATCTCAGTTTAAAGGTTTGAGTAGTCACACTTTTTTCCTTCATTTGAAGGAAACGGAGTTGAGGTTTAACAAAAGGGAAGAGGCTCTGTATCAATTCTTGATAAAAAAACTCAGAGAATAACCTCTCTAAAGTTTAATAGACCCTAACATATTGACTGAATATAAATATTTAAAGAAAGAGCAATAGTATTGAGACTATTGCAAAATAGCTTAGCAATGCTAGTATTTCTTTTGAAAGTACACCTTTATAAGGTACTAGTGATCCGACCCTATCTCTATTCGAGTCCTCTTTCAGTGGCGCCTCGTCTCGCACTGAAGTACCTATCTTAGGAATTAGTCTCGTTGCTTCATACTAGTCCCTTTAAACGGGCAATTTCTTCCCCACAAAGCTGCTCAGTAAGCTCTCTGAGTAATAAGACCCGCTCAGAGAGATACTGAAGCTCATCAGCCGTGATGGTGTACTCCTTCTTATAACGGGCATCTATATACGCTCGCTTCAGTAACTGAAATAACTCCTTCTCCCTTCTGTTTCGTACAGGAAATACTGCCTGAAAACGCGCATCAGTACCACTGGCCTGTTTACTGAACCTTTTCAGATTATGCCCTCTGGGTCTATAGTCGGTAAAGACTAGCAGTATGGCCGAGTAATAGCTTTCTGTGGCTTGATGAAGATAAAAAGCAGCTATTTCGAGGCTATTCCTCTTGGTAGCGTTTTGGGAATCTATCCAGAACTCATCCGCTTTTCTAACCCAATACTCAAACTCCTCTTGTGCTTTCTGTCCCTGGACTGCTGGCGTCATAGCTCCTGGGATAGACAACTTGTACCTGCCTGTATCATAGAGCAATACTCCCTCCTGCCCTATATCGACAAAGAAGTAGTAGTTCTCTTCGATCTTCTTATTGAGAAACTGGATACCATGATGGATGATATTCACCTCAGTCTTAATGGCAGGGTGCTTATCGATATTTTCATCAATGCATAGGCCTATCCAGTTGCTCTCTGAGATACCCTGTTGAGTGACTACGAGAATATCAAAGTCACTTTTATACTCGTAGGTGATTCCGTCTTTTACATACCCATCTTCGACCCACTTCCCTCTAGCGTAGCTGCCAAAGAGGATGATCATCTCTAGGGTGAACATATGCTGCTCAGCTTGGAGGCGATTCACAATGATCTCCTGCACCTTGGCTAGCTCCTTCTTTTTGGAGGCAGGTAGTGGCTTGACAAGCTGGTCTAAGGATGTTTTCACGGTATATTTAAGCTCATTGTTAATCAGCCTCAGCTGTATCTCATGCAGCGTTTACCAATCTCTTGCTCTTCTACTGTCTAATTAAGCCCAATCTACTGAATAAGCTTGTCTAGTTTTTTAGTCAGCCTTGTAGCTTTCTGTACAGCATCTACATTTAGTTGTAGCTTGGAAAGCATATTCCTAGCAATCTGCATCCGCTCTGTCTGCTTACCTCTTTGCTCCTAATTGCTCTATTTGTTGTCTGGTTGTTAGCATAGTCTGTTTTAGTTTTGCTGATGTTTTCTCAAAAGCTAATAATAAGTCCTCATACCTGAGGTAGCCTACATTCAGCATGTATTCTGGCAAGCGGTTAATATACTTATTGTTTGCCAGCCTTCTAGCTATCTCTGGATAATCTACAAGCCACTGAGGAAAGTTAGGATCATCTACATACTTCATAAAACAATTCTAATACGTTGGTATGCTCATGCTTCATCAACTCTTCGTCTGTAAGCTCATGGGGATTGATGATTTGACATGACCGTAGTAATAGCCTTGCTGGCTGGTTCTTTTTCTTCAAAATAATCAAAGACACTCTTAGCATGTGTATAAGCCCCTTTTTTGCCATTGTGCTAAGTGAGGCGAAGGATAAAGGCTGGCTTGCCTTCTTGCTGTTTGATTGTTTTTTGAGGGTACCTAGCAAGTCCTAATGTGCAGTAGTGCATGTTGAGTACAAAAAATACCTCTGTACGCTGCTGCTTGGTAGCGTATAGGCCTTTGTAGCTCATATCGGCGTAGCTGTTTGTTAAGCCCTCCTACTTTCGAAGCGATTCTGAAAAAAATTACATAATTACATTTTTCAGCAAGTAGAGGCTATAAAGAGATCTTCGAGCTGTTATTAGCAGCAGGGGCAGATGTGGCTATAAAAGATAATAAAGGAGCTACCCCTTAGAGTAGTATCATAAGGAACTAAAGTATCCCAATCTATTTGTGCTTGGATGTCTTGCTACAAATAGGTCATTAAGAATTTTTACATTGAAAGTTTACAGTAGCTAAACCTACTCCAGCTTTGCCTGGCCTTCATTTCCTGTCAACTCAGTAGTTTGGTTAGGCTTTACAAGTCGCTTAGCACAAGGGAGTTACCTTCCTAGGGTGTAGAAACGCTCTATCGCTTTTCGAGCATTCTCTCAGTGGTGCCTCGTGTCGCACTAAAGTACCGGTCGTGGGGCTAGTCTCTTTGCTTCATGAGAGGTTGGTTGGAGAGTAGCAAGCGTACTAGTTAGCTAGGATTTACATTATTTATAAGCTATAAAGAGAGTAGGGCTCGGTCTGTAGCAATTTAAGAAACTTGTGCAGAACAGTTTCTTCACAGCACTAATATAATACATAATATATATTAATTATGTCCTAAAATAGTACAAAATATGTAACCACTGATGGCCAACCTCGCCCATGTAATCTTCACTCACTCGGCACAGCCGAGCGAGTGAGGGTGATAGGGG
>JBCCHM010000109.1:0-2906 GCA_039028755.1 Bacteroidota bacterium
AGTATTGAGTAAGTATTGAGTAAGTATTGAGTAAGTATTGAGTAAGTATTGAGTAAGTATTGAGTAAGTAGTACCCGGAGAGAAAAGCTTACCTGCCCATATAGACCATGAGAATAGAGATATCAGCTGGTGAAACGCCACTAATCTTAGCGGCTTGCCCAATGGTAGTAGGCTTAATTTTCTTTAACTTATCTATTCCTTCAGCAGAAAGTGCTTTGATGCAGTCATAATCAAACGCTGGTGGTATACGATAGTTTTCTAGTCGCTTGGCTTTTTCTACCATTTCCTTTTCTTTCTGGATATAGACCTCGTATTTGATTTGTATTGCAGCCTGTTCTATGGCCTCTCTGCTATATCCTGACAGATGTTTAGCTAGCTGATCATCTAGCTGATAAAGCATACTGGCTGTAATCGCTGGCCGCTTCAGCAGCTGATCTACAGCTTGTTTTTCTTTGATAGGGGCAGTGCCAAACTTGCTGAGCCGTTCATTAACTTGACCTGGACTAAGCTTGTAGGTCTTTAGAGTTTGTAAAAGTTGAGCAATCTGGGTCTGTTTGTTGTATACGTTTGCTAGCCTTTGGTCTGATGCCAGTCCAAGCTGATGCCCTATAGCTGTCAACCGAAGGTCAGCATTATCTTGCCTGAGCAAGATTCTGAACTCAGCCCTTGAAGTAAACATCCTATAAGGCTCATCCGTACCTTTGCTGATTAGGTCATCAATCAAGACTCCTATATACGCATCAGATCTAGATAAAGTTAGAGGCGCTAGATCATTAATTTTTCTATGGGCGTTAATACCTGCTATCAAGCCCTGACAAGCAGCTTCTTCATAGCCTGTTGTACCATTGATTTGTCCTGCAAAATAAAGATAGTCGATAAGGCGCGTCTCTAGGGTTTGGCGTAGCTGTGTAGCTGGGAAATAGTCATACTCGATAGCATATCCAGGGCGAAACATTTTTGCATTTTCAAAGCCTGGTATAGTTCTTAAGGCAGCATACTGTATAGATTCTGGTAATGAGGTAGAGAAGCCATTGACATAAATTTCTACTGTATCCCACCCTTCTGGCTCTACAAAGATTTGGTGCCGTTCTCGCTCTGCAAAGCGACTAATTTTATCCTCTATAGAGGGGCAGTATCGAGGCCCCTTTCCACGAATACGGTCGTTAAACATGGGTGATTGGCCAAATCCTTGCTCAAGTATCTTATGGACCGCTTTATTGGTGTAAGTGATGTAGCAGCTCTTCTGTTGTTTGAGTGGCGTAGTATCTGAGAAAGAAAACTTGGCTGGATCATCATCTCCTGCTTGCTCTTCCATTTGGGTATAGTCTAGCGTTCTACCATCTACACGAGGGGGCGTTCCTGTCTTCATTTTCCCTGACTCAAACCCAAGTGCAGCGAGCTGTTCTGTCAGGCCAATAACTGCCCTTTCGCCAGCTCTGCCACCGCCAAACTGCTTTTCACCTATATGTATTATCCCATTTAGAAAAGTACCATTAGTCAGTACCACGGCCTTGCCTATTATCTCCAGTCCCATGCTAGTTTTTACACCTAACACTCTTCTTTCTTTGACAATGATTGCTTGCACCATTTCCTGCCAGAAGTCAAGATTAGGTAACCTTTCTAGTGCTAAGCGCCATTCCGCTGCAAACTGTATCCGATCGTTCTGGGTTCTAGGACTCCACATAGCAGATCCTTTGGACCTATTAAGCATACGAAACTGAATCATAGACTTATCGGCAATAATTCCAGATAGCCCGCCTAGGGCATCAATCTCACGGAGTATCTGACCTTTGGCTATACCACCCATAGCAGGATTGCAAGACATTTGAGCAATCGTGGCCATACTCATGGTCACTAGGAGCACCTTAGAGCCCATTTTGGCAGCAGCAGCAGCAGCTTCGCAGCCAGCATGCCCTCCCCCTACTACGATAATGTCATATTTAGGGAACATATGTATTTTTTTAACATGAACTGATTTAGTAGTATTTATTTTTGTTCCACGTGGAACATTGGGTTAAACTTGAACGTATTAAATATACTACATGCCTGGATTAGCTTTAGAATATAAAAGTGTACTGATCCAGTTGGTTACTATTTGTGGGTTCACCTTCAGTAGCTTGGCAATAAATATAAGGCTACAGTTGCCAGGTTTATATAAGCGATCAGCTAAGGAATGATGGTGACAAATTCTTTTTTTGGTCGAGTAGGTCAGAGCCGTTGGATGTATCCCGCAGCAAACCCCTTCAATCCCCTTCATCTCTAAGTGTCGGGATTGTTAACATAATACTGTGATATTGATCATACTTCTATTTAAAGAAGAGCAATAACCTAGCATTAAGCATTCTCCACGACTTAGTGAAACGATTTCCTCTTCGATTAAAGCTCCCTAATTTATCCTGAATACTTCTATTACTCGACTCTATCAAATGCGTCTCTGTTTTACTTATAACAGGTCCCTCAGCAACATTATTGACCCTGAAGGCACTGCTATAGCTACTATGCCCAGCTGGGTATATACAACTAATCTTGCCTACTCTCCTCTTTTCTTGCCTATACAAGTTCATGGCTCCATCAATGCCCTCGCCTAGCTCATACGCAATAACACGACCTGCTCGCCTAGGATAACACCCCATACAACTGCTCGCTCCCGTTTGTCTTTACGAACGTGTATAACTCATCCATCTCAATGATATCGGGTACTTGAGCACTAACTTGCTTAGAAGCTGCTGCTAAGAGAGATGAGATACGATTGCTCAATGCTTTTATCCACCTCACTATTAACGGTGGTGAACATTCAATGAACTTTGCAATCTTTCGAATGCCTACATTATTCAAATACATCTCTATAGCTTGAGCCTTGCTTTGATAAGAGAATTTACGTGGCTTAGTACTAAAATAGCCAGCAC
>JBCCHM010000110.1:0-2894 GCA_039028755.1 Bacteroidota bacterium
CAAAAACACTACTAAAGACCACCCTGTTAGTGCTATTCATGGCAGGGTGCTCTTGGAGTGCCGTCAATAAACAAGGCTCTGGTATGATGAAGGGACCAAGTACGACTTCAGATGAGGAGCAATGGGAAACCTTCCTAAGGCTAATGGATGATGCAGATGAGTTGCGTGAGATAACTGGTTTTCTAGACCAGCACCAAGACTTTGTAAATAGCAAACATTGGTGGACAAAAGATACAGATTATACGCCACTTCATTATGCAGCCGAACAAGGAGATTTAGAAGTAGTAAAGGCACTCATAGCCAGAGGAGCAGAAGTAAATGTAAAAACTGGCGATGACATAACTCCGCTACACTACGCAGTAGCATCGGGTCATTTGGATGTAGTGGAGTACCTTTTTAAAGTTCTCAAAGAGCAATATGACCAGGAGGAGTACCTAGATTCCAAAGATAACGACGGCGTGAGCCCACTACACATAGCAGTGAGAGGAGGGTATGAAGATTTAACAAAGCTCATTACTATAGAAACTCCAAATGCTATCAAAACAGAAGCTAACGATGGCAATACTGCTTTGCACCTCGCAGCCTATTTGGGAAGTTCACGCATAGTAGACGTACTGCTTAGCTCCCCAGCAATAGATAGAGCTGTACTGACGAAGCAGAACAGCGGAGGTAAGACACCTTTGGATGTAGCAAAAAAGGAAGAGATTAAGAGAAAGCTAGAAGAGCGCTTAAACAATTTGTAAAAATTACATGGACATAATCATCAACAAGTAACAAAATGGATAAGCACATGCAACCAATGAGTAAGCCATACTTGCAAGGTATACAGCACATTTGTGCCTTTATTGCTGTTTTTTTGCTCAACTTCCCTACAGCTATAGGGGTTACAGGACTACAAATCCCTTCCTTAACAAGTGAAAAAGTAGCGACGCAAGATCCTATTGAAGTAGAATTACAAGAGCTAGCGGATCTAATAGAGAAAATAAGGCCATTAATTGTGCTCGAAGGATCCGCTTGTGAGGATTTGAAAGAGCTTGTAGCAGATTCACAAACTCAAGAAGCTTGCATGGGTTGGGATAGTGATGAGGACATATCCCAACAAATGGATAAGCTTGAAGTAAAAGATGAGGAGGACAAGGATGTAGATATGTCGATGGAGGGGATCCTAGAACCTATAGGAAGAAAATATTTTCCCAAATGGTTGCAGCAAGTTAAGAACTATTCACGGACACATCAGGATAGGAAATGGAATGACAATTATGTTGATGCTAAGGATGCTTCACCAACGAAGCTAGCAAAAGATGCAAAGCTCATTCAGGAAGCGATGAAAGGAGATAAAAGCCATACAACCATACTTTGTGTAGCCCTAAGAGATAGACATGGCCACATCAAAAAGTTCGCCTTCTGTAATAGTGCTATTATGCCTTCTAGCTGCCGCGATAAGGCTGAGAGCCTAGGCTATGCTGTAATCAAAGCTGAACAATCACATGCAGAAGGCCAATTCTTGCAATTTTTGCATAAAAGGGCAAGAATCAACCCAGGGCTCTATACCCACATAGTGGCTATGGGATGCAGCAAGCTCCACTGTCCAGAATGTGATCTTGTACTACAGCTAGTACTAGGCAGCAACTATAAAGCCATAAGTGCGGCAATAGGAGCAGTAACAGAGGATATTACCCAACTTGAGATTCAAGAGGAGCACGAGCCAGCAGATGATAACTTTACAATAACTAGAAACGCATCCATCCACTGTACTATACAATCTGGTGAAGGGGCAGCCAGAAAAGATCTGAGTGAGAAATTTTATATGCCAGACGGCTTGAAAGAATTAATCGAACAACAAACAGAGCCGAGATGTAGGCTACAAGTGATCGGGAATAGTAGATATAGTAAAAGCAAAAAAAGAAGATAAAATCCTAGGACTGCGGTCTCTACACCACCATAACGAATGCATAGTAGCCCGAAAAAGTGAACTATTACTGGGCCCGGTGGTTTGCCCCTATAACGGGGCAAACCACTGATTGCCAGATATTGCTCATATTTACTAGTTTTTGCGCATATATTGTCTTAAAAGCTAGTATCTCCTTATGACAACAAGGATACATTAGTCTTCTTGCATAAGTGTGCTTCTAGAACCTCCTCGGTATGTAAAATCAATATATTTTTGGGAGTTTTGCAAGAGGTCTATTGCATAAAGAGCAGTACCAGCATATAGAAATCCGCCTTCCCGGGTAAAGGGGCAAGACCCAGTAAAAAGGGTCCCTAAATAGGCAGTGCCTTATCAAGACTACTATATGAATAGCAGGCAACAGGCCTACTCAGCGTAGCCCACCAGCCGAGCATGGGGCTTTGCGCTGCTTCAGACGATGGCCTAAAAAGACATTTTGTTAGGTACTATACAGCACGTCAGCTATTGACGTCTATCTTGACTCTCCCACCTGATATATTCAAAAACCATTCATACCCGCATAGCGGAGTGGGAGGGATTCGAACCCTCGGTACCCTCTTTCAGGGTACACCCGCTTTCCAGGCGAGCACCTTCAGCCGCTCAGTCACCACTCCTATTGCCTTGATAGCGCTCTAAATGACTTAGAGCCCCATCTCTCAGATAGTAAATTCAGTATTTTCATAATGCGACTAGCTACACAAAAAGAAGTTATACCTGTTTACCACTGAAGTTATTAACACCTGTATCATTGACCACGATAAAGCTCCTCAGTATCTTTTTGCATTGCTAAATAAAACTAACTTAAATATTTTTTCATCTAGGCAGCAGAACCCTAATCCATACACAACTACCCTAGCCACCTAAGAGAGCATGTTACACAATTCTATTAGCATATAAAATTGTTTAAAATATATACAAATTATACAATTATAAAACATAAAAAATG
>JBCCHM010000111.1:0-2893 GCA_039028755.1 Bacteroidota bacterium
GCCCCCTCGCTGTAAACCCCAGCAACGCTCATAAATTATCTTTATTTGAATCCCTTCAGAAGGGAGGGCCAACAGAACGTTTTTTTTGAAATAGTTATATCTTACTAATCTAAAGAAGGAGCAGGGCGTCAAGGCCCAGCTAATGTCTGAGCCCCGCAGGGGCGAGTTCTAGCTGGGTTAGCCCTGCGAGGAGGATTGTAGGAATTTTCCAACAGTGGTTTATCTTTTTGCCTACTTTTTGCATCGAAGGAAAAAAGTAGGGCCCCGCCGGCGAGGCGCCGTAATGCCGTGCTACGTGCTAAAACAAATTTGTTGCTCTTCATATAGGACAATTTTTGTACAAATTATGTTTATAATTGCTGAATGCCATTTTTCAAAGGCAGGTCATATAAATATAGTTAAGCCAAAGAAGCTACTTGCCCAAACAAGGCGCCACCTCTATCACAAGCTTTTTGCCTACTCTTTCCATCCTAGGGAAAAAGAGGGTCCCCACCAGCGAGGCAAAAGCATGCCTAAAAACGAGATATAATCTCACACAAAATAGTTGCTAAGGAACGTCTCTATAATTTTAGTCGAATAGGGGAAGCACTGGCACGCCAGTTACTTTCAACGTAGCTGAGATCAAGAAAGCCTTAATGCGTTTGATAGTGGTGAGGGAGCTCAATTTATGTGCTAATATATCTTGGTAGGCATTTACATCAGTAGTAATGACTTTTACAAAAAAGTCTGCATTCCCTATTATTTGGTAGCACTCCACAACCTCTGGCAGCTGCATAATGGCTTCTTTAAACTTTACTATGTTTTCTGGCGCTAAACTACACAGCCTAATCTGTAGCCATAAGCTTGTCTTGAGAGAGAGCTTATGGGGATCTAGCCTAGCATGATAGCTTTTGATAATGCCTTGATTTTCTAGTTTCTTAACACGCTCTAAAGTAGAGGCTGGTGATAAGCCTATATCTTCAGCTAACTGGGCATTTGTAATCTTAGCATTATCCTGGAGGATACGGAGTAGGATATAGTCAGTCTTATCAAGCTTGGTTGGCATAGTGTCTACTGTATAAAAAATAGTAGCCGTACTTCATAGTCTACTTATACTCAGGAGAAACGCATAAGATAGGACTTGATAAAAGAGCCAATATCGCCATCTAACACATTCTGTACATCAGTTCTTTCAAAGCCCGTACGATTATCCTTTACTAACTTATAAGGGTGTAGTATATAATTCCTGATTTGAGAGCCAAAGTCAATCTTTTTCTTACTGCTTTGCAATTTGGCTTTTTCAGCATTTCTCTTCTCCAGTTCTAGCTGGTATAGCTTGGATCGCAACATGTGCAGGGCTTTGTCTTTATTCTGGTGCTGAGTCCTTGCTTGTTGGCACTCTACGATAAGGCCAGAAGGAGCATGCTTGAGCCTGACAGCAGTCTCTACTTTATTGACATTTTGCCCACCAGCACCTCCAGATCGGAATGTCTCCCAAGTGAGGTCCGTAGGGCTGATCTCAACCTGGATGCTGTCATCTACCACTGGGTATACATAGACCGAAGCAAAAGAAGTATGCCTTCTACCGCCTGCATCAAAAGGTGAAATCCGCACAAGCCGATGAATGCCAATTTCAGCCTTAAGATAGCCATAAGCAAACTCACCTATTAGCTCTAGGGTTGCTGATTTAATGCCTGCTGTATCGCCTCGCTGATAGTTGAGTTGTTTGACTTGGTAGCCTTGTTTTTCGCCCCACATTATATACATGCGCACAAGCATCTCAGCCCAATCTTGGCTTTCTGTTCCACCAGCCCCTGGATTAATCTCTAGCATGGCATCTAGCTGGTCTTCCTCTCCTTGAAGCATTTTTTTGAATTCAAGTTCCTCTAGTACAGTGACTAATTGCTGGTACGCTTCAGCTACTTCTTGGGTACTTATCTCATTGGCTTCATACAATTCTTGTATGACTTCTAAATCTTCTACTAGGCGCTGAACTTGGTCGAAGCTATCTATCCAGGCTTTATGGGCTTTGATGGACTTGAGCACCTTTTCAGCCTGCTGTGTGTCTTCCCAAAAATGAGGAGCTATACTTGCTGCTTGATGCTCTTGTAGCACTTGCAGCTTGTTATCGTAGTCAAAGATACCTCCTCAAGGTGGCTACTCTTGTCTTTATGGCTTTATATGCTTCTTGTTTCACGGGATGTTCTCTAGAGTAAGGGGTTAGATTATAAATATGCTTTTTTTATCAAGGTATTAAAGGCATATACAACAAAAGTATATGCTACACAGGCGCTATCCAAATAGTTAGAATTGTCCCCCCTATTTAGGGCAATAGTCTAAAAAGCTGTTTAAAATCTTACACACTGCCTGCTGGGCAGACTTAAACTTTTCGGATATGACTAAAAATTACCCTGAAGATATTGCACGCGAGCAATTTCAATTAATAGCACCCTTATTAGAAAAATGCCCGTAGAAGAACTAGACCTCGACAGGTAGATTTATACCATAGCTTTTGCGCTGTTTTATACTCATTAAAGACAGGATGTCAATGCAGGATGCTTCCAAAACATTTTCCTAAATGGCAAAACGTATATGCCTATTTCCAGCTATGGAGCAAGGCAGCAGAAAATCAAGAGAGCCTGCTTGAACAAGCTTTAAAAATTAGTTGCTCAGACGCGTAACCAGCATGGTCGCAATAGCAAGACTAGTTTTTGTGCAGAGGGGAAAGGTTATGATGGAGGCAAAAAATATGTGGCAACAGAGGAAGTAAGCTCACGAGGGGATGCACTCTACTGTTTGATGGAGGTTATAGTGGAATTGTTAACATCATACTGTGATATTGATCATACTTCTATTTAAAGAACAACAATAGTGTAGCATCAAGCATGCTCCACGACTTAGTGAAACGATTCCC
>JBCCHM010000112.1:0-2871 GCA_039028755.1 Bacteroidota bacterium
ACTTGCTTTTTCAGCAAAGTCCTTACCAAACCTATGCGAGAAGGCGTTGTTATAGACGGTAAAGAGTACTTTTGCTCGCTGAAAGATCGGGTCATTCTTGAAGGTCGTCTTCAAGTACAGAGGGATTAGGCTTGTAATCCAATCATGGCAATGCACAATATCGGGTGCCCACTCTAGATTTTTAACCGTTTCTAGTGCTCCTTTACAAAGAAAGATAAGCCGTTCGTCGTTATCCTCAAAAAATTTATTTTCCTCGTCTAAGAAGACAGCCTTTCTGTGGAAGTAGTCCTCATTATCAATAAAATAAACTTGAAGCCTTGAACCAGGAATAGCAGCTACTTTGATGCTCAGAATTCGCTCTTCACTATCCACCTTAATGCTCGTCCCTGATAACCTCACTACTTCGTGTAGCCTATTCTTTCTTTCACCGATCACGCCAAACCTAGGCACTAAGACCCTAATTTCGATCTCCTTTTCTTGCATAGCTAGCGCTAACTTTCCGACGAACTCAGCCACCCCTGAGGTGCTCAGAAAGGGGGAGATCTCACTAGCAACATAAAGTACTCTTAGATTGGACATGTATGGAGTATTCTAGATTAAGAAGCCTTTGGCGGGTCTTGGTGCCTTTGCTGTGCAAATATACATAATCCGCTCAACAGGCCCAAGGTACACCTGACTTGTTCCAGAAAGAATGTGGCAAAACCGCTACGTAATAATTGTCCCTTCATCAGTAGGCTTATAGCAAGCTTTAATGGCCATGAGTAGTAGGTTAATTGTTTTGTTATTCTATAAATTTGAGATGGCGAAAAAGTAGGGACAGCAGCAGCACCTCCCTATCTAGACACAACCCTTGCCCGTGAGAACAATTAGAAAGATTATTCAATATACACTACCCCTAGCTATAGCCTTTTTGTTACTTGGCTATGCTTATCGTGACTTCCAGCTCTATGAATTAGCTATCCAGCTCCAAGAAGCCAAGCTCAGCTGGATTGTGTTATCCATCATCATCAGCCTAGCTAGCCATGTAGTAAGAGCCTATCGCTGGCAGCTGTTGCTGCAAACGCTAGGATTCCAGCCTAGCCTCTTCAAAACTTTTATAGCCCTGATGGTAGGCTATGTGAGCAACCTACTTGTTCCTCGACTAGGCGAAATAGTACGTTGTAGTGCCCTGAAAAGATCTGCCGGTATTCCTACGAGCCATGCATTAGGAACCGTAGTGGCTGAGCGAGCCATTGACTTTGTGAGCCTATTAGCCGTGGTGGGAGGTACACTTGCTATTGCGTTTAAGCAGCTAAACGCCACCTTACACGAAGTAGTCTTGATAAACATATCCCCAGCAGTAAAGATTTTGTTTTTGGGCAGCCTCTTGCTAATAGTGCTTTTAGTACTACTACTGAGGGGTGCTAGCCGCAGCACTTCCCTTCAAGAGCATACTGTGTTCCTAAAAAGCAAGCTATTCCTCCAGGAGATGCTTAAGGGAATCAATAGTATAAGAGCATTACGTGCTAAAAAGACTGTGCTATCAATGACAGCTCTCATGTGGATATTATACTACTACGCAGGTTATGTAGGCGTTTTTGCTGTTGCAGAAACTGCAGGGCTAGGCTGGATTGCTGGGCTATCTATCCTAACCATAAGTAGTATCAGCATTACCCTCCCGATCCAAGGCGGAATAGGTGCCTATCATCTGTTAGTTAGCAGTACGCTGATGGCTTATGGCATTACTCGCGAAGGCAGCATGCTTTACGTCACCCTCATGCATAGTGCTCAGTTGCTAGCGACAATCGTAGTAGGAGGGTTAAGCATTATCCTCAGCGCTGTGACGGATGAGCAAGGTAGCTAATAGGCCATAGCTATTGCTCTACTTTGATACCTAACTCTCGTAGCTGCTCGTCAGCGATAGAAGCAGGAGCTTTGATCATTACGTCACGACCTGCGTTATTTTTGGGGAAAGCGATAAAAGAACGAATCGAATCTGCTCCTCCTAGTAAGGCACACAGCCGATCAAACCCCAGAGCAATACCACCATGAGGCGGAGCACCATACTCAAAAGCATCCATTAAAAAGCCAAACTGTTGTTGAGCTGCTTCTGAGCTAAATCCCAACACCTTGAATATCCTTGCTTGCAAGGAGCGTTCATGGATACGCATAGAACCACCGCCTATTTCTACGCCATTGATAACCAGGTCATAGGCCTGAGCATGAACGGCTTCAGGCCGTTTTTCTAATAAGGCTATATCGGCTGATTTAGGAGAAGTAAAGGGATGATGCTTGGCTTGGTAGCGCTGCGCTGTTGTATCCCACTCCAATAAAGGAAAGTCTACTACCCATACAGGCGCAAACTGTGTTTTATCGCGTAAGCCCAAGTCATCTCCTAGCTTCAAGCGTAATGCAGACAGTGCCTGGCGAGTAGCTTGAGTCGCTCCTGCTAGGATGAGCAATAAATCGCCTGGCTGTGCCTGCATAGCTTCAGCCCACATAGCCAGTTGTTCCTGGCTATAAAACCTATCCACAGAAGACTTCAAGCTGCCGTCTATGTTATATTTAACATAGACCAGCCCATGAGCACCTACCTGCGGCTGCTTCACAAAATCTGTGAGCTGATCCAACTGCTTGCGGGTATAGCTTGCACAGCCCTGAGCACATAGGCCCACTACCAACGCTGCCTCATCAAACACGCGAAAGCCGCTACCCTGTACCAAGTGGGTAAGCACTACAAAAGGCATCCCAAAGCGTACGTCAGGCTTATCAGTCCCATACTGCTGGCAGTTGATCTTGGCAAAATGCATGCCACACAACCTGTTGACCAGCCTAACAAAATGAAAAAGAGACCAATCAAGTTGAACTTCCACATGAGATAAAGGTCATTTC
>JBCCHM010000113.1:0-2820 GCA_039028755.1 Bacteroidota bacterium
CTCAGCTGTATTACATCCGATATGCTGTGGTAGGTAGTGACCAGCATGTAGTCATCGCTACTACACGGCCGGAAACTATCTTAGGAGATACGGCTATTTGTATTCATCCTGCTGATACTAGGTACCAGCATCTCCAGGGCAAGCAGGTGTTGGTTCCTATCGTAAATAGGGTTATTCCTGTTATCACAGATACTTATGTAGATATGGGTTTTGGAACAGGCTGCCTTAAGGTAACACCTGCGCATGATATGCATGACTATGCTCTGGGCCAAAAGCATAGTCTAGCCGTAATCGATATCTTGAATGAAGATGGCACACTCGGCCAAGCAGCGCAGCATTATGTAGGCGAAGATCGGCTGGTAGTACGTGAGAAAATAGCTCAACGACTCCAAGCACAAGGCTACCTTGCCAAGGTAGAAGCGCATACTAGTAACGTGGGTTTTTCAGAGCGGACTAACGCTATCGTAGAGCCTAGAGTATCTAACCAGTGGTTTGTGCGCATGCAAGAGCTAGCTAAACCTGCGCTCGAGTGTGTACTAGATGGTACTATTCAGTTTTATCCTGCCAAGTTTAAGAACATGTACCAAGCATGGCTAGCGGATGTCAAGGACTGGTGTATCTCTAGGCAGCTGTGGTGGGGCCAGCAGATTCCTGCTTTTTACTTGCCTGACGGGACAGTGATCGTAGCCAAAGACAAAGCAACAGCACTTGCCAAAGCCCAACCAGTATATAAAAACCTCACAGAAGCAGACCTGCGGCAAGATGAGGATGTGCTAGATACGTGGTTTTCTTCCTGGCTATGGCCTATCAATGTATTTGATGGGTTACAAGACCCTGGGAATGAGGATATACACTACTTTTACCCTACCAATGACTTAGTTACAGCCCCAGAAATCATTTTCTTCTGGGTAGCTAGGATGATTATGGCTGGTTATGCATTTCGAGAAGCGCCGCCTTTCAGGCATGTATACTTTACCGGTATTGTACGCGATAAACTAGGCAGGAAGATGTCTAAATCGCTCGGCAATTCGCCTGACCCCATGGCGCTCATTAATCAATATGGCGCTGATGGTGTGCGTGTAGGCATGCTATTGACTGCTCCTGCTGGGAACGATCTTTTGTTTGATATCAAGCGCTGCGAGCAGGGTAGAAATTTTGCTAACAAGCTCTGGAATGCTTTTCGGCTTATCCAAGGCTGGGTAGTAAGTAGTCACCCTGCCCAAGAAAATCATACAACAGCTATCCAGTGGTTTGAAGCACGGCTCAACCAAGTGCTAGAAAAAATAGCAGTATATTTCGAACACTTTAGAATCTCAGACGCACTCATGGCTACTTACAAGCTAAGCTGGGACGACTTTTGCTCCTGGTACCTGGAGATGATCAAGCCATCCTATGGTCAGCTCATATCACCCAGCACTTACAGGGCTACAATCGGGTACCTAGAAAGACTACTGAGATTGCTCCATCCCTTTATGCCCTTCATTACAGAGGAACTCTGGCATCACCTCCAAGTGCGTTCAGCACAAGACTGCATCATTGTTGCTCCTTGGCCACAAACCACAGCCTATAACCAGCAACTGCTCGACGAAGCTGCCTTGGCTTTTGAGCTGATCACCCAGATCAGAAACTTCAGAACTAGTGCACAGGTTCCTGCCAAACACTCCTTACTGCTGTACAGCGACCAAGCACTCCCTACTTGGCTCGTACGCTTTGCTCCTTATGTTCGGAAGCTTGCTCACGTTAGCCAAATAGCTGTAAATAGCACCGAAGTTCACGAGGCAGCAAGTTTTCGCATACAAGGATATGCATTCTTTGTTCCTCTAGAACAGCCTGTAGATCAGGCTCAAGAGAAAGAGCGCTTGCGTAAAGAGCTTGCCTACTACCAAGGATTTCTAGCTACTGTGATGAAGAAATTGGATAATGAACGATTTATACAGCAAGCGCCCCAAGCAGTAGTAGCTAGGGAGCATAAAAAGCGAGCTGATGCTGCTGCCAAAGTCAAACTGCTCAAGCAGCGCCTGGCTCAGTTTTCGTGACTAGCTGGGTATACCCTCAATCAATATTTTAGCCTATCAATAAACGACTCTAAGATTAAATTGCAACTACCACACATGACTTAGAGCCTCTCCTTAAGTGTTACAATCTCCTCAGACGCAAGACCAGTAACAGAAGCAATCACAGAAACGGAAAGTTGCTCCTTCAGCATATTCATCGCTGTTCTCTCAATAACTCTAGCCTCACCTATAGAAATACCTTCTTCCCTACCTTCTGCTCTGCCTTCTTCCTTACCTTCTTCCCTAGCTCTAGCCTCAACAGTTGCTATAGCTCCTGTCTCTGCTCTAAGCCATTTAAGATGGGACTCATATTCATCTCGCTCAATCTTGCTCAGATGCATCACATCCATTACATGCAACGCCTTGCTTAACTCTGATTTATTTAATTCCCCTGGTAGATCATCAGACGTCAGTAATTCATGCCGCGTTAAAAATGCTACCCACATATCTAACGCATTATCTACTTTCGATAACAAATCATTTACGGCAGTGACCTCTCCTCCTCTGAACTTTTTTAGCTCTATCGTGTGTAATTCCAGGTCTGGAAAATAACGCTCCCCTGACTCCTACTCTCTTATGTGGAAACAATTGTGATAGCGTTCATTATTAATACTGATGAAGTTTAGTATATGAATACCAATAGCTTTACTAAGACTATGATAACTTTCTGATTCGCTTAATTGCTCCGTATAGAGTTTAGCCCAGTAATAGAGAGCACGTTTGTCGTAGCTAGCTTCATCAGTTATTTGTATTTCAATATTAAATA
>JBCCHM010000114.1:0-2802 GCA_039028755.1 Bacteroidota bacterium
CATTCGCCACTTTGCACAAATCGTTTCAACAAGGAGTCAGCACCTGTACTAAGGTGGTCAACTGCTGTCTGGATAACGCCAGGCAAGCTGCCCATCTCAATGCATTTATCCATACCTATCCAGAGGAGGCTAGAGCGCGTGCCGTAGCAATAGATGAAAAGCTGAAAGCAGGCAGGGCAGGTAGGTTGGCTGGCTTGGCAGTGGGGCTCAAAGACGTGATTTGTTACCAAGATCACCCTATTCAGGCTAGTAGTAAGATACTAGCAGGTTTTACAGCTCAATTCAACGCTACGGCTACACAGCGGCTCCTTGACGAGGATGCGATCATCATAGGGCATCAAAATTGCGACCAGTTTGGTATGGGTTCGTCTAATGAAAACTCAGCTTTTGGCCCTGTGCTCAATGCTATTGACCGCACAAGAGTACCAGGTGGATCTTCTGGAGGTTCTGCTGTAGCTGTGCAAGCTAATATGTGTCATGTATCTTTAGGTACTGATACAGGAGGATCTGTAAGACAGCCTGCTGCTTTTTGTGGTATTATAGGGCTCAAGCCTACCTATTCTAGGATCTCTCGGCATGGGCTGATTGCTTACGCTTCTTCTTTCGATACTATAGGTATCTTGGCTAAGCATGTGGGTGACTGTGCAGCTGTACTCGAGGTCATTGCAGGTCCAGATGATTTTGATAGCACTTTGTCTCATCAACCTGTACTAGCCTATACAAAGGAACTACAGTTTGGCAGAAAAGCTCGTATTGCCTTTCTCAAGGAAACGCTGAACTACCAGGGACTACAAGAAGAGATTAAAGCACACACACTCACAACGATCGACACTTTACGCCAAGAAGGACATCAGGTAGATGGGGTGGACTTTCCGCTACTAAAATATGCCTTACCTACTTATTATATACTGACGAATGCAGAGGCTAGTACTAACCTAGCGCGCTTTGATGGCGTACGATATGGATATAGAAGTCCTGCTACCAATACGTTAGAGGCACTGTACAAAAAGACGCGATCAGAAGCCTTGGGTAAGGAAGTGCAGCGAAGAATTTTATTAGGAACTTTTGTGCTTAGTGCAGACCACTATGAGGCTTGCTATGTAAAAGCTCAGCAGGTAAGGAGGATGATCAAGGAAAAGCTAGAGGCTATCTTACTAGCATATGATTTTATTATCCTACCTACTACGCCTACGACTGCTTTTAAGCTGGGTAATAAGGTTCAGGATCCGATAGCCATGTATTGGGCCGACGTGTATACAACCCTAGCTTCCGTGGCAGGGCTACCTGCTATTTCCATTCCTAATGGTACTGATAAGGACAGCCTGCCTATAGGGCTACAGGTTATAGCCAATGCTTTTGAGGAGCGTCCATTGCTTGGTTTCGCTCAGTACCTCACTGATCTGTCTAAAAATTAAGCATAGTTTGGCCGGGCATGAGAATGTGACTCAGAGAGTATTACCCTCAAGATGGGTAACTTTATATCTATTTCTACTTTACGCAAGTCTCCTTATAGGGTCCGCTAGCAAGGCATAGATGAAGCTTGTTTCTTAGCTAAGAAAAATCTATGCTTTTTATGCCTTGTTTAGGGTCTAAAAGGTAAGCGCCTGCTCCTTAGCTTTTTGGCCTATCAAAGAGTACACAGCTACGAGCAGAGTAGTCTTTGGGCTGAGTCTGGCTTTCAGCTGTGCCCCTTCAATTCCCAATTTCTAGTAGGCCTAAATCTTACATCTCAGAACCATTGCTGCCTTGGGCTGGTCGTTGTTGAGTTCCTTACCGAGGAACACGCCTACCCCATCTATCCATCCTACTCAACACATCTTCCCCAGTATGAGGATCTACTTTCTTTGGTGTCGCATTCCACTTTACAGTCTTTTTGTCTAAGAAAGTACTATGCTTCTTCAGTTCTAGCTTAATTTCAGCGTAATTCTTGCCCTGAGCTTCTACTAGCTTTAAGGTGATATTACTTGTAAGATCACCCTTAGCTAGGGTGCTAGTAGAGCCGCCTAGTATGTCCGTTAAGCTCGCTTCTATGCTACTTCCCTTTTGGCCATTTAGCTCAAGTTCAATGCCTTCAGTACTGATTAGACAGACTGTAATGTCGTCTGTATTTACCTCGTCTTCTTCGTTCTGTATCTGAAATTGGATTTCTTCATCATCCTTTACCTCCGCAGGATCTGGTATACTGATAAAGCTCAGCTTGTATGAGACTGCTGACCAGGACACCGTCTTCTGAGCTAGGCTAGTACCGCCTTTCTTCAGCTCTAACTTAATTTCAGCGCAATGCTTACCCCGAGCGTCTGCTAGCTTTAAAGTGATACCGCTTGTGCTAATACCCTTAGCTAGGGTGTTAGTAGAGCCGCCCAGTATGTCTGTTAAGCTCGCTTCTATACTATCTCCCTTTTGGCCATTTAGCTCAAATTCAACTCCCTTGGTGCTGGCTAAACAGACTGTAATGTCGTCTGTACTTACCTCGTCTCCTTCGTTCTGTATCTGAAATTGGATCTTACTATCACCCTTTACCTCCGCAGGATCTGGTATACTGATAAAGCTCAGCTTGTATGAAGCTGTTGACCAGGTTACAGTCTTCGTTGCTATAGTTTCTTCTTTGCTCGTATCATAGAGTTCCAAATTTATGACAGCATGGGAGACGCTTGCTCCAGGTTGAATTTGGAGTTCTATCTTTACTGAGTCTTCGGGATCTAATGATTCATGCTCAACAAAATGAGTCAGAAGTTCATCAACTTCTGCCTTACTCTTTGGGTTATTATCTGCATCCGCGTGAAGAGCTGTCGCCCCACTCTA
>JBCCHM010000115.1:0-2797 GCA_039028755.1 Bacteroidota bacterium
CTTGTAAGATTACCCTTAGCTAACTTTTTCTTAGTGCCACGTATTATGTTCGTTAAGCTTATCTCAATGTTAGCTCCCTTTTGCCCATCTAGCTCAAATTCAACGCCCTCAGTACTGTTTAAGCAGACGGTAATGCCAGCCGTATTTACATCAGTCTCTCCTTCGTTACTTATCTGAAATCTGATCTCTTCATCCTTTAATTTCGCAGGAATATTGATAAAACTCAGCTTGTATGAAGTTGCTGACCAAGCCACAGTCTTCTGAGCCAAGCTAGTACCACCCTGCTTCAGTGCTAACGTAATTGTAGAGGAATTCTTCCCCCGAGCGTCTGATAGCTTTAGGGTGATAACCTTTGTAGGATTATTCTTAGCTAACTTTTTCTTAGTGCCGTGTAATATGCTCGCTAAGCTCGCCTCAATGTTAGCTCCCTTTTGCCCATCTAGCTCAAATTCAACGCCCTCAGTGCTGTTTAAGCAGACGGTAATGCCAGCCGTATTTACATCAGTCTCTCCTTCGTTACTTATCTGAAATCTGATCTCTTCCTCATCCTTTAATTTCGCGGGAATATTGATAAAACTCAGCTTGTATGAAGTTGCTGACCAAGTCACAGTCTTTGCTGCTACAGTTTTTTTCTTGCTCGTATCATAAAGCTTCAAAGCTATAATAGCTCGAGATGCACCTGTTCTAGGTTGAACTTGTAGTTCTATGGTTACTGACTCTTCAGGATCTAGTAATTCTTTTGTAGTAAAATGAGTCAGGAGCTCATCAATTTTTGCCTTACTCTTTGGGTTATTGTTTGCATCAGGATATGCTAGCATACTCCCTGTAACCCTTTCAGTGATGCTAGCTCTGAGGCAGAAGTTATCTAAGGATGCTACATTTTCCCCATTATTTTTGATGCTTATATGAATCGTCGTATCGCTACCCTTGAGTGTGTATTTGTCTATCTCCATAGCCATGCCTGCTACTTCATAGCCCTCATCATGGCTACAATTCTTTTGGCAAGCGCCAAGTACAACACCCAAAACTATAAGGTGGGAGTTTGATATTAATGTGTCTTTGAGTTTTCTTATCAGTTTCATATTAGTTTGGGTTCTGTAAAAAAACTTAAATAACGGGGCTGACACCTAATATTGCTCTTTGGGCATATTTCTCAGATCCTGTAAACGCAGTTTCGCTGATCTTACAGGGAATTTCCCTACGTACTCTTCTATGTCATACCAGCAAACTTACTCATGTGCCCTTTGGATTAATTCTACGATTTTTCTATCTTATCGATACGGACTCCTTTATCTAAATGATGCTCGGCATAAGTTACTCGATAGTTACTTAAATCTTCATACATATAAGGTGGCTAAAGCGATAACTATTATAACGGAAGCAAACTTTTGCTTTTCTTGTTATTTATAGCCTGTGTGTAAACTTTTGCCTCCTCGCTTTAGTATATCAAATACTAGCACCTTACCCTATGCTCCTCGTTAGCACTTTCCCTTGCATAAATCTGCACAATAGCTTTCACCCAACTCAGTTTTGCCACTTTGTTGCTGGGGGCTATCTTCTCTGGTGATTTGAGAAAGAATCGAATAGCAGCCTTACGATGAATGCTAGCTAGCTCAGCACCTGTTCTTGCCGGAGCAGCAACAAAGTACTCTATTGATTTTAGCTGTTTATTTGTGGCTAGTTTACAGTGATTTACGTACACTCCTGGCACCTCACTTATGTAAGTCAGGTGTCAGCTCTTAAATAACTATTCCTAGTAATCTACTTCTAGAGCCAATATAAAGCTTCTAGTTTTAATAGAATTGCTTACGCAGCTTAGTAGTATAGTAATAGAACAGTTTAAATACCCTCCCAAAGGTATATCCGAAGCTAAGATTAAGTCAAGTCCCTGAACTTTGCCCCATAAAGGATAATCCTGCATAGCAAATCAGCTAGCAAAACACCTACCGCTTATGTCGTGGTTCATCAGATACAGTCAGCTTACTCCTACCTTTAGCCCTTCTACGAGCTAGCACTGCCCTACCATCAGCAGTGGCCATTCTTTTTCTAAATCCATGCTTATTGCTACGTTTTCTTTGAGAGGGTTGATAAGTCCTTTTCATGTTTACTAAAATTAAGAGGCCATATGCTGTAATTTATACAATCTTAGTCGTCGGGCTAAGCTACAGAATCCTAGCTACATTCCTTATAATAAAGAGATACTGTGATCTTTCTTCATTTATAGAAGCGCTGTATAACTACTTTTTTTTCTGCCATGTCACTTCTTGAGGCTCTCCTACATTTTTTCCATTATATTGTAACTGAACATTGAGTGTAACTTTCCGCTTTTTCTTAGGATCTATGTTTATAGTAACAGAGCCTGCTTTATCTAGTTGAACATCTATTGTAGGATCATTTGTCTTCTTGCTTTTACTTTTTACTATTTTACACTCCACAGAAACCTCATCAAAACTACATTCTTCCACCCCAATCAACGTACCATGGATTACCTTATCCTCATCATAAAGTTCAGTTTCATGTAAATGCAGCCGCAGCCCTTGCCCACTCCACTTTACGATCTTCTGAGCCAGACTACTACCAGCTCGCTTCAGCTCCAACGTGACTGTAGAGGAGCTCTTCCCTTGAGCGTCTGATAGCTTTAGGATGATATCACCTGTAAGATCACCCTGAGCTAGAGTGCTGGCGCTACCTAGTATGTCCGCTAAGCTCGCCTCTATACTAGCGCCCTTCTGTCCATTTAACTCGAACTCAACGCCCTCAGTACTGTTTAAACAAACGGTAATGCCAGACGTGCTGA
>JBCCHM010000116.1:0-2795 GCA_039028755.1 Bacteroidota bacterium
ACCTTCCATGCTACAGCCTATCAAATGCTGCTGGAGCGCTACCCTACGATGCAGACTGTCTATGATGCAGAGGACCGTAGGCTGACCCTGCACCTGCTTTTTCCTGAGCTCACAGAGACTGCCTGCCATAGGCTATCTCAAGGCTTAGAGCAATACTTTGAAGGCAGGGCTCATCCAGTAGCTGACGAGCTGCTGACTTATGCTGAACGCTACCAAGCCTATCTACGGCAGCGCCAAGCCATAGACCTATCAGCCATCATGCAGCAGCTGCTACGCTTGTGGGAGCAAGAGCCGGCATGGCGGACAAAGCATCAGGCACGCTATGGCTACTTAGCTGTGGATGAGTTACAAGACATTAATCCCCTGCAATATCAGTTTATCCACACTATAGGCCAAGGCAAGACCCTCTTGGCTATTGGCGACCCTGACCAGGCGATCTATGGGTTTAGAGGGGCTGATGTGCAGCTTTTCTTTCGCTTCCAAGAAGACTTCCAGGCGCAAGTGCTTAGCCTTACGCAGAGCTACCGGGCTACAGGTACCATTGTGCAAGCAGCTCAGGCGCTCATCCAACACAATGTGCTTCGTAGTGGTCTACAACTGCAAACGGATAGGGCTCCAGGGGCTAAGATCAGCTTACGAGCAGCAGCAGATGCTAGCGAAGAGGCAGCTTATGTAGTAGCGCAGATCAAGGCTTATGTAGGCGGGATAGATAACCTAGCGCTAGGCATTCCTGATGATGGGCGTCATACATTTGCTGACATAGCTGTGCTGTTTAGGCAGCGTTCTGTTGGCCAGGCTATTTTTAGACAACTGCACAAGGCCGGCATTCCTGCTCATTTTGGTGATGCTACTTCCTTCTTGGCTAGCCCTCCTTTTTGCGTGATCGCAGACATACTGCGGCTTTACATACATCCTACAGACATCGTAGCTTTCTATAGCTTGCTCACCCATGGCTTGCAGTGGGATAAGGCAACAGCCCAGCAGTTGCTAGCTACTATGGAGGTAGGAGCTGGTACACTGCCCCAGACAGTACCTTCGTTTCTAACAGATCAAAAGCAAAGTGCCTACAGCGCTTGGCTAGCATTTTATGGCTCACTGTCTACAATCTTACAAGACAGCGGAATAGTAGGTGTCCTTGAGGCCATTCTAGCGCGGTATATTACTGACAAGCGGTTGGATGAAAGCCAGCGTCTACAAAAAGACGCCCTCCTTACGCTAGCACAAGGAGCACCAGCAGATGTATCGGATTTTCTTCATCAGATGACGCTGACTCCTTACACAGATACAGGCAGGGTTAGGGGCGAAGGCATTCACCTGCTCACCTTCCACGCTGCCAAAGGACTAGAGTTTCCTGTTGTGTTTATAGTAGGTGCAGAAGCAGGTATTACACCCATGCAGCGTCCTGATAGCGATCTAGAAGAAGAAAGGCGTTTATTCTATGTAGCCCTGACGCGTGCTAAGCAAGCGGTACATATTACCTATGCCCAAAAACGCACTCAATACGGCCGAGAAAAGGAGATGCAGCCTTCTAGATTTATTAGTGAGCTGCCCCAGCAACTCACCGAGACCATAAATCCGAAGCCAAGCCCTAAGCAGCTCCTAAAAAACCAGCTTCGTTTATTTTAAGCTCTTCCTTGCTAGTTTTTGCTGTCCTTATTCGTATGCCTAGCCCGAAAACACTAGCCTAGCTTGCTGAGTGCTAGGCGAGAGCTACCCTATGAGTCAATGCTACTTTTACTAGCATCCAATCTACTGCAATCAGATCTTGCCCTCTTTTCCTTTTTTGTTAGATCGGCTGTCCTGGTTCTTGCTGACTAAGAAGGCTTGCAGACGCTGCTTCAAGGCTGTAGGGTCTGTGGTGTATTCAGGAGTAAAAGGATTTTTCTCAGGAAAAGTTTCCATATGTAATGTCTGGGTAGGAAACGCAAGCCTTACACCTAATACCGCTGCTAGTCTCATTATACCCAGTAGAAGCTCATGCCTGCTCTGTAACTCTTTACCACGATCAGTACTATTAAATTGTACTTGAAAGATGATCTCAAGTACTGAGCTTCGCAAGTCATGCAGGTAGATAGCGTATTTGCCCTTGCTAGTAGTGGGATGATGTTCTACGATCTTCCGCAAGCCTTCTACGAAAGCTTCGATTAAAACAATGGGTGTATTATACGCTATAGCTATAGTGGTGCTGAAACGCTTATACTGCCTCACTCCATAATTGTTTACGTGAGCATCAGCTAGCTTACTATTAGGTACATACATAGTAGAGCCTTGTGTAGTATGTATCCTAGTAGAGCGAAAGCCTATCTCTTCTACCTTACCCTCAATAGCTCCTGAGACAATGAAGTCTCCTACATCAAAGGGCTTGTCTGTAAGAACGACTAGCGAACCAAAGAAATTTTTGATCGTATCTTGCGAAGCTAGGGCAAAACCTAAGCCACCAATACCAACTCCCGTCAATAAACCTTTGATATCAAACTGGAGACTCTGTAGAGTAAATAGTATTCCTACAATAACCACTAGCACCTGAAAGGTTACCCTAGCCACCGGTAGTAAGGCGAGATTGAAGCTAATTTTATTTTCGGTCGTTCTTTTGTGGATATAAAAAGACAAAGCATCACCTAGACGATAGCATAATATTGTGATAGCAAAGGTTAAGATACCTTTTGTATACTGCGTAATCTTCCCTTGTACTGGATTAGGTAGCTCCCAGCTAGATATGGCAAGCATAAATAGTAGCCCGAGCATTATGATACTCAATGGGCTTGCCAAGTTGTCCACTTCATCATAGCCGCCAT
>JBCCHM010000117.1:0-2790 GCA_039028755.1 Bacteroidota bacterium
CAGTTATGCAAGAAGTCTAAAGAAGTAATCATTTCGTTTTATGGCACAAATCCATCATATCCTAAAGCAGTACTGGGGCTACACCACGTTTCGTCCTTTACAAGAGGAAATCATACAAGCAGTATTAGCGGGTAAGGACGTACTAGCACTACTCCCTACAGGAGGTGGTAAATCTATCTGTTTTCAGGTACCTGCCCTGGCTAAGCCAGGTATCTGTATTGTTGTCACTCCCTTGATTGCCCTGATGAAAGACCAGGTAGAACAACTCAAGAAGAGGGGTATTGCTGCTGCTGCCATTTTTGCTGGGATGAAGCCTCAAGAGATAGATATAGTACTAGACAATTGTATCTATGGCCAGCTCAAGTTCTTATATGTATCACCTGAGCGACTAAAAACCGAGCTATTTCAAAAGCGTGTCCAAAAGATGCCGGTAAACTTACTAGCTGTTGATGAAGCTCATTGTATCTCCCAGTGGGGTTATGACTTCAGGCCTTCTTACCTAGACATAGCTAGCTTACAACCCTTGGTGCCTGGTGTAAATATCATTGCACTTACAGCCACAGCTACCCGAGCGGTAAAGCAAGACATCCAAGAAAAGCTTCACTTTCGTAATACAGCCTTATTCCAAAAGAGTTTCACTAGAGAGAATTTAGCCTATGTAGTGAGAAAGACAGAAGATAGAGACAGAATCTTGCTGAAGATCTTGAATAAGATACATGGTACAGCCATCATCTACGTCAATACCCGTAAAAAGACCAAAGCCCTAGCTAATTTTTTATGTAAAAATGGCATAAATGCATCGTTTTATCACGCAGGACTGACAAATGAAGCAAGAGCTCAGCGGCAAGACGCTTGGATACAAGATAAAATCAGGGTAATAGTAGCTACGAATGCTTTTGGTATGGGCATAGACAAGCCTGACGTACGCTTAGTGCTTCACCTAGACTTACCCACTACGCTAGAAGCTTATTACCAAGAAGCAGGACGCGCAGGGCGCGACGAAAAGCAGGCTTATGCTATCGTATTATATGATGAACAGGACGTTGCTGCACTAAGGGATAGTATTCAAGAGGCCTACCCTTCTGTTGAGCAGCTCAAGAAAGTATATCAACACCTAGCTAATTACTACCAAGTAGCTGTAGGAACACATGCTATGACTACCTATAACTTTGACTGGGAAGACTTTGTTAGGGTCTGCAAACTCAAACCACAAGAAGCTTATCAAGCCATTAAAAGCCTAGAAAGTGAAGGTGTTATACAGCTGAATGAAGCTTTCTTTCAGCCTGCTAGATTACATATCTCTATTAACCATAAAGAACTTTATGCTTTTCAAGTAGCCCATGCCTCGTACGATGCCCTGATCAAAGCGTTTTTAAGAATATATGGTGGAGAATTGTTCGCAGATTTTTGTAACATATCAGAAAGTAGAATAGCACAGTTTTTACACATTACCCCTCAAGGGGTAAGCAAGCAGCTTGATAAGCTACATCACTTATCAGTCATTCAGTATATAGCACAAAAAGACAAACCCCAGCTTACCTTTATTACACCCCGCTATGCAGCCTCCCAAATACCTCTAGACATTAAGAAACTAAAACAGAGAAAGGCTCTTGCTACTCACAAAGCCGAGGCAGTAATTCATTATATAACTCACCAAACCCGCTGCAGAGCCCAGTTATTGTTAGAATATTTCGACGAGGTATCTTACAAATCGTGTGGGCTATGTGATATTTGCCTAGCCAAAGCTAAGGAACAGAGACCCAAAGGACAGCTGTACCAACGTTATAGGCAGTTAGTTTTGCAGCGTTTGCAGGAAGGCGTATGCGAGGTAAGAGAAATTGTTGACAGTATTGACATACAAGGCGAAGAAGAGGCAGTTGAGGCTATCAGACAAATGCTTGAAAACGAAGAACTCATTTATGATCAAGCTGGTAGATTGGCTCAGAATCATTGATCTATCTATAAAGGCTATAAGGCTTGTCTGTGGCTTTGAGAGCGATGCTATATTTGTGCGCAATCTATGAGGCTAACTGTGCTTTTAATGCTTCAAGAGCTTCTTTGCTTTTGAATGGTGCGGTGTAATTGTGCCTGTCGTTCATAGTTGGTTACTTTTTAGGTAAGTAGCCTTTTGCCCTAGTAGCCTAAATACAACTAAAACTTCATTTGTAGCTTTGGCCTTATAGCATACTATCAACCCTAAATGCATGCCTAGCCAATGTGAGATAACTTGGAATAATTGCCTGGAGTTTATCAAAGGGCAAGTCAGCGAGCAAAGCTTCAAAACCTGGTTTACGCCTATCGTTCCCAAAAAATTTGAAAACAACGTATTAACTATTCAGGTCCCTAGTCAGTTTTTTTACGAGTGGCTAGAGGAACACTACTTACTACTACTCAGGCAAGTAATAGACCAAGAGTTGGGCCCTGAAGGAAGACTAGAATATTCCATCATCGTTGATCAGGGAAATAATCAACGAGGTCCTTTTACCATCAACCTACCTACTCAGCAACGCAGCTACGCTCAATTTGATAATACTAGCCAGGAAAAAGCTGATAACACCCGAAGTCCATTTGAACTCAAGAGTTTTAAAGATGTAAAACGGATATCGTGCTTGAATCCTAACTATACCTTTGAGAATTTCATAGAAGGAGACTGTAACCAGCTGGCCAAATCTGCTGCCCAAGCCGTGGCTAAAAAACCAGGGGGTACTTCTTTTAATCCCTTAATGTTCTACGGTAGAGTTGGCCTGGGTAAAACCCACGTCGTGCAAGCAATCGGTAATGAGGTCAAAG
>JBCCHM010000118.1:0-2762 GCA_039028755.1 Bacteroidota bacterium
GGCAAGGGCAGTTATTGGGAGCTAGAGAAAAAGTCGGGAATGAATTGCAGTATAAAGTTCCGCTTGAGGACAGGACTCTAGCAGACCTACGGCCTAGCCAGGGAGATGTAGCCAAATTTCGTGGCGGTAAGTCGCTTAGTTTTCGATGTAAGTACGAGCCACAAGCAGCAGCTAAAGAGGGAGATATGCACCAGCTAGCTATAACAGTCATACAGAAAGACGAGGGAGGGAGGGCTATTCGGGAAGGGCAAGTTGAGCTAGCCTTATCTGTAAAGTAGGCTATATGAGTAGTCTAACAGCCAGCGAGTCTGTAATAGGAGGTACAAAAGCTCTGCTGTGCTCAACGTTATGCGTACTTTATTAAGCAAGTCAAGAAGGCCAGCAAATCCTTGAAGAAACTCAGGACGCTAGCCGCTCGTCAAGTCAGGGACTTATCCAGGAAGTTGGGGGGAGTAGGGATTAGGAGTATATGAAGAGCCTCTCAAGTTGTTGGCACGTACTGTCAAGCAAGGGAGGAAGTTGAAAGAGAAGGTTGATAGTCTATCGTTCTCCAGAGGAGAGTTGCCGAGGTAAGGGTAAAGTTGGTAAGCAGTATGAGTTTGGATCAAAAATTTGGCTATCCACGCTGGTGGTATGCAAGTGACGGTCGGGGTTGAGCATTTTATAGGATTGTTTTGCTTGTATTTTTGTGGTGTTCAGCGTCAAAGATTCTAGGCCTTTCTTCTAGGAAAGAAGAGCTATTAAGGATCTCCTACTGTAGGCTATTGTCCTAAATTTGGATAACATTTCTCTTGATAAATCAAAAAATGAGCAGTTGTATCAGAGTAGGTATTTTTCTAGGCGGACCTTCTAGAGAACGCGAGATTTCTTTTGCAGGAGGACGCACGGTATATGATAACCTTGACAAGGCGCTCTTTGTGCCTGTGCCTATCTTTGTAGATAGTCTCGGCAACTTTATCCTACTAGACTGGCACTACCTCTATCAAGGCACCATTCGTGATTTTTATCCGCCTAGCGACTTGATACCTAAGAGTCAGTTTCAGATCTACGTAGAGTCATTAGGTCACCTAGATAGTAGCCAGCTATCGCAGCTCATCAGGCGTGTAGGTAAGCAGATCATGCCAGAACAGTTTAGTAGCTTATTTGACTTTGCTTTTATAGCCTTACATGGCCCTTATGGTGAAGATGGCAGTATACAAGGGATACTAGAATGGTATCAAATACCTTATTCAGGCACTAGCATCTTAGGTGCTGCTTTAGGCATAGACAAAATAGTGCAGAAGCATTTGATGCAGCAAGCTGGTTTTGCAGTGCCGCCCTATAAAATTTTAGCTAAAAGCACCTGGGAGAACATAAAAGATAGGATAGCCCTGTTTGAAGAGATTATAGCTGTATTAGGCCTTCCATTAGTAGTTAAGAGTCCTCGCCAAGGTTCTTCCATTGGCGTATCCATTGTCCGAGAGAAAAACTGCGCACTCTTTACAGCAGCTATATATCGTAGCCTATTCATAGAGGAAGTAACAGCCAGCCAGTGGCGCCAGTTTACCCCCCAAGCCAAGCAACAGTGGCTAACGCAACTCATCGATCTGAGAGCAGGTATTGGGCTACCTGTCAAAGTGAATGGCGCAATTATCTACCATCCAGCAGCCCTGCTAGCACACTTAGATAGCTACTTTATAGTTCATGATGGACCTATTCACCTGACTAGCCTCCAAGGAGAAGAAGCTGCCCTGATAGAGTCTTTTATTGTAGGCAGAGAATTTTCTTGTATCGTACTCCAGGAAGCAGGAGGCTTCCCCATCGCATTACCACCCACTGAGTTGATCAAAGGTGAGGTGCATTTTGATTATCGGGCTAAGTACTTGCCAGGTATTGTGCGTAAAGAAACACCAATACAGCTCCCCTCTGAGCAAGTGCACGAGATCAGAAGAGCTTGCGTAGCTCTATTCCAAATCCTGCATTGCCAAGTCTATGCGCGTATAGATGGCTTTATCACTGCTGATAATCAAATCTACCTGAATGACCCAAACACCACTGCCGGAATGAATCCCTCATCCTTTTTGTTCCATCAAGTTGCTGAAATAGGGCTCAATCCTAGCCAATTACTTACTTTTTTAATCCGTACTTCCTTGGCTGAACGGATTCAAGCGCGTAGAGTCACTCCTCAGGCTACCGAACTACTTGCTAGCCTAGATCAGCGTATAGCCCATTAAAAAATAGGCGTTGCTAAATAACGCATTCTTTGATAAGAACTCTATAAAGTCGATCCTTAACAAGGATTAAAAGTTGTGTTTTAGGGAACGTCAGATTAGTTATGTGTTTTAGGTCGATATTTTCTGAATCATGTGCTCGACCTGAGGCTTGGCTAGTTTGTTTCTTCAGTATTAAGTCATTTATTATGACATTATTGAAATATGTGATAAGAGAAAACTTGTAGATTTACTGCCAATCTTTTTCGCCCTAGGACTAGACAATTAATCCTAGGACTAGACAATTAAAGAGACAAATAATGATCTAAATTCAAACAGTTTCTAGTTAGTTTTATACAAATCCGTTAAGCATTGCTCTAAGCAATGCCAAGTTGTTGATCAGAAGCTTTACTTAGGATGGGAAATTGTATACCTCTGTAAGGTTTTGTAGTAGAAGGAGGGGTTAGTGGCAAATATTGCTACTCTGTAAAGGAGTTTTGTCAGATAAGAAGCTCATGATAAATACAACATGGGACTAGTGCAGTTTAGCTAGATTTAAAGTAAGCTAAGTCA
>JBCCHM010000119.1:0-2757 GCA_039028755.1 Bacteroidota bacterium
AAAATTTAAACCAAAAAATGCCGACAATAATAGTAGAACCATACAAAGTACAAGAGGGAGATACGCTATCCAAGATAGCCAAAAAGTTCTATGGAGATGAGAGTCGATGGCCCGAGATAGCTGAAGCGAATGACAATCTGAAGCCCGAAGAATTAAAGGTAGGACAAACACTACGAATCAAACAAGCTATAACACCTGTTTTTAAAATTTAAACCAAAAAATGCCGACAATAATAGTAGAACCATACAAAGTACAAGAGGGAGATACGCTATCCAAGATAGCCAAAAAGTTCTATCTTAAAAAGTAATTAAGATAAACCGGATTAGCCATACATGTTTGTGCTAAAAAGTTATGATTACGAGTTTGGACCATTTGGTTGAAACCGCAACTTTTTAGTATGTTATAGTTGAGATTAAAATTCTTTTGACTCAGAGAGCCAGAATAGATCTTGGGGAAATGGGGAAAAGGCAGTGGTACGGGTAGAAAGCGTCCGTGTTGATAGTGATGTAAATCAAATTGCTGCTATATTGCAAAAGCCCCCAGGTATTTTAAAAAAAATATAGTAATATCTCTCAATTTGATGAGTGGGAATTAAACGTACTTAAAAAGTTTAATGTTGTTGTTCCCTGATGCCAAAACTGATACCTCACAAAGTAAAAGGCTATGCAGGTTTTGGATAGCTTTATCGTTTTTTATGGACAAACGACGGATAGCTGGAGGGAAAATATAGATGAGAGGATTAGCGGTACTATTCCTTTTCTTTTATACTTACTTGCCTTAGATTTAGAGCAAAATAAGTAGCAAGATGGAAGTACTACTTGATGTGCAGGACAGCAAAGCCGATCTTATCATAGAACTCCTTGAGAGTCCTCCTTCCGTCAGGATCAAGTCACCTGCCACTCACAAAGTACAGGTGTTGCGAGAGCTCGAAGAAGCAGTTGAAAACCTGAAGCTGGTACAAGCAGGGAAACTACAAGCAACGCCTATAGAAGAACTCTTAGATGAAGCTTAGAGTATTGGCGGTTCTTCCTTTTGATAGGCAATTCAAGCGACTGGCCAAAAGATAGCCTTCGTTTAAAAAAGATATCAGTGAGCTGATAGCAAGTCTGGTACAAAATCCTCAACAAGGGACACTGATTGGCAGAGATTGCTATAAAGTGCGGATAGCTATTACCTCTAAAGGGAAGGGACAAGCAGGTGGTGCGCGGGTAATTACTTACCTTCATACGCCTCGGTATACTGTTTACTTGCTTGCTGTCTATGATAAATCTGATCAGAAAAACCTCCTTGATAAAGAGCTAGAAGAGCGCTTACACTTGATTCCTAAGTAAGTTAGGTGCTCAGTACTACGGTGAAGTGTTTTAGGTTTATGTAAATCTCTCAGGCTATCTTGAGTTTGTAACTCAGGACTTCTAATCCAACAATGCTATTGTCAACAATCCTACACTGCGTCCTTCATCATGGTCCCTGGTGCTACTCTATAAATAAGTCGCTGCTCCTGCCACCATGCCCGCCGCCATAGGATTATTATGAACGTAACCAAGCTTTTTGTGTAAATCCCCTGATTGAACAATACTTCACTGAAAGGCATGCACTGCATATTGTTGCCAATTAATCGCTGCAAAGTCTTTGATCACCATATGTACTATATCCAACAGATTCTCCGCTTTATCAAAACTAACCTTGCTTTTCGTCACGTGCCTGACTCGCCTATGCAGTTTCATTCAGTCTAAGGGAGCTCCTTTTCTCTTCCTGTCGCCGGCTATCCACTCCATAGGGTCAGATAGCATAGACTTGAATGGGGCCTACTCGATTGTAATAACTACGCCAAGCGCTGAATTGCTGGAGGGACGCTGCCAGGCTCCCAAATACTACATATTCAAACACACATCCCGAAATTTACCATTCATACTTTCCATATAGCCATGCTCCTGAGGGTTGATGTCTTGTTCGGTTACACTTTGAGGTGGTTTCATAACAGTTATACTAGGCTAGGAGGACAATATTTATACATGGCACCTTTCACGCTGGTTAACTTACCTGCAAGGCCTATTGAGGAAATTTATAGAGATAAAAGAGCTAGGATCTTGTTTTGTAGCGTTTCTTTGCACTAGTACGTCAGATATATACCCTAGCTCTTGCTAGGGCCTTGAAAAGGCCTATGGGCCAGGGGCATTTCCGGAGCCTAGCATCTGAGTAACGGAGTCTAGTGCTGAGCTACCTAGGAAAATGCATAGATAAGGAGCGGTATAGTTTTAGAGAAATCAATAATTTTAGCAATAAACAATGCCGAAGAAAAGGAGACAGCCATAACTTCAATAGCATAAGCATACCAAAAGAGAAGCCCTACACCAGGGTATGCAACAAGAGCGGGTAGCTATAGCCCAGAACATGTTAGCTAGTAAGCTTGACGTAGGGCTGATCGTTCAAGTGATATGACTCAGCAAAGAAGCTATCATGAAGCTGCAGAAGCTCTAGCATAAGCCCTTCCCTCAAGCGTAAAGAGTAAGAGGCAGTCCTAGAGGCTAAGGCGTTAGAGATAACTCAAGCCGCTTCTCGACAGTCACCCAATCAGCGCCTTTCTGAGTAAAGTCAAGCGTTTTCGAAGCGTTGCTACCCGATATGCTAATCTTTCCAAGGTCTTCCTTGTTTGAACTACTATTATAGTAGTACTAGTATAGCTAATATACTAATGTCCACATCGCCTAGGATAATAAATTTGGTTCTGGTAAACTTTACGTATTAAATTAGTCACGT
>JBCCHM010000120.1:0-2752 GCA_039028755.1 Bacteroidota bacterium
CCACGGACCTCTACATTATCAGTGTAGCGCTCTAACCATCTGAGCTACAAGCCCTCCTCTAAGTATGACCGTCCATTTTTCAAATATAAGCTAAGATCACGAGTTAAGCTGCAAGATTAGCTCCATGCCTCCAAAATAGTCCTACTATCCAAGAGCCCTGACAAGCAATTTTATCTAGACACAGTCAAAAGCAAGAGGAGTGGGTATTACCGGTGTAAGGGAATAGCAACTCCTCACATAATTCAGGATTTACATAAAATTCACATGTGTAATGTCCTTGCCTAGCGAACAGGCGTGAGGCTTATACAAGTGTCAGTACATAGGCAAAATTTACTATGTCGGCCCTTAATGGCGCTCCTAGCTATCATTTATACTAATAGACCTCTTGCATAACTGTGGTTCTAGAATCTTCTTTGTATGTAAAGTCAACGTATTTTGGGGTTATGCAAGAGGTCTAATGTTGAACAGTTCAATAAGTTAGACAGAATTTTATAGTATACAAGCTTATAGTAAGTATTTGCTCTTCATAGCAGTAGAGCACAACAGTTCTCTAACTGATGCAGGTAACTAGCACACCCCTACTAGGGTTACAAGTCATAATCCCACAGATCATCCAAGACCATCGGAGCTACTTTTGTGAAAATTATCATGAAAAGAAGCTAGCCAAGCTAGGTATTCACACCCGCTTTGTACAGGAAAATCAGTCTTTTTCTAGGCAAGGGACTATCAGAGGACTACATTACCAATTAGTACCTCATGCCCAAGCAAAACTTATTCGTGTGTTAGCAGGTAAGATCTGGGATGTAGCTGTAGACCTGCGCCAAGGTACCGATACCTTTGGCCAGTGGGAAGGAATAATCCTCTCAGCTGCGAATAAAAAGCAGCTGCTCATCCCCAGGGGCTATGCCCATGGTTTTGCTGTACTTAGCCAGCAAGCTACTGTACTCTATAAGTGTGATGCTTTTTATTGTCCAGCAGCTGAAGCAGGTATTCACTTTCTAGATCCTACGCTGGCTATTGACTGGAAGCTGGGCACGCAGCAGCCTATTGTATTAGAGAAAGACAAGCAGCTGCCTAGCTTCCAAGCTGCTACCATGAACTTTACTGCAGTTTAGCTATGACTAAAGTATTGGTTACTGGCGCTCAAGGCCAGCTTGCTCAAGCGCTTGCTCATGCTCAAGCAGGCTACCCTAGCCTAGAAGTATCCTTTAAGTCAAAACAAGAACTAGACATCACTAACCTTGCGCAGCTTCATGCTTATTTGAGTGCAAATCCTATTAACTACCTGGTCAACTGTGCTGCGTACACTTATGTAGATAGAGCTGAACATGAGAACGCTCGGGCTTTTGCTGTGAACGTACAAGGGCCTAGTTATCTAGCAAGCCTGGCTGAAAAAATGGGGGGTTACCTTGCTACACATTTCTACTGACTACGTGTTTGGTGGGGGGCTAGCTCAGCCTTTAGCAGAGACCATACCGCCTAGGCCTATTAATTACTACGGACAAACTAAGCTAGAAGGAGAGCAAAAGATACTAGCTCAGCATCAATCAGTTTATATTATTAGGACTTCATGGTTGTACAGTGCCGTGGGTAGTAACTTACTTACTAGCATACTAGCACAAGCTAACCAGGGCAAGGCTATACGCTATGTCTACGATCAAATAAGTAGCCCTACCTATGCTGGTGACCTAGCCCAGGCTATTTGGGAGATGATATGCAAGCTCAACCAAGCCCCTAGCCAGTACTCACCTGGCATCTATCACTATGCTAATGAGGGTATCGCTAGCCGCTATGATTTTGCTTGGGCTATTATAAACTATGCTAGTATAGCTTGCCAGATAATACCTGGGCTATCGAGAGATTTTTCTGGACTTGCGCAGCGACTAGTTTATAGTGTCCTTAGTAAGGAAAAGGTGAAGCACACCTTTGGCCTGAGTATCCCGCATTGGCAGGAAAGTTTGCGCCACTGTATCGGCAAATTAGCTACCACCATTGTAAATGTTAAATAATTCGTTGCCAGAATTGAGTCCAATTTCTAGGGCCTAGAAATTGGAAAACAATAATCAAATCAGTTCAGATGACGATGAATAAAATTAGACACAGTAAAGAGGCAACTCTAGAACGTAACAACATTCAATATTGGCCCTCCTTGATCAAGGAGTATAACCCTTTAAAAAACATCCTAGCTATAAGTTCGTACAGGACTTCTACAAGGCACATGGTATACATAGACAAAACTTTATCAAGTATTACAATCGATATAAACGCCGTAACGATAATAACGTCCTCCTACCCCTAAAAAGGGGATTGTTCAAATTATAATGACGAAGAGATATCTTAGCTGAAAAGAAACTAAACAGGAGGAAATACTATATCATTATTATATACACACTGCGGCACTCATACTTTTGTCAAGAATGGGACTCCAAGGTATTCAGCGTTATAAATGTAAGCCGTGTGCTGGCTATTTTAGTACTAAGCCACGTAAATTCTCTTAGCAAAGCAAGGCTCAAGCTATAGAGATGTATTTGAACCATGTAGGTATTCGAAAGACTGCAAAATTTATTCAATTGCTCACCTTCATTAATACTCAGGTGGATAAAAGCATTGAGCGATCGTATTGAATGCCAATTAGCATAAGCTTCGAAACAAGCTAGCAATCAAGTACCCGACATCATTGAGATGGATGAGTTATACACGTTCGTAAAGACAAACGGGAGCGAGCAGTTGTATGGGGTGTTATCCTAGGCGA
>JBCCHM010000121.1:0-2729 GCA_039028755.1 Bacteroidota bacterium
ATTTTTAACTAAAATCTTATCTTAGTTTGGCATGCCAATTGTATTATGTACCTATAGGCACCATAACGAAGTGAATAGTTAATTCTCAATAAAATGGGTTAGAACGACCCGAAAACTCTTATTGGCATGTTTTTATCAGGTTCTACAAGTGAGCGACCAGAAGGTCAGGTACAACTGGCGGTAACAGAGGAGGACGCTACTCATACAGATGAGGCTAACCTAGAGCTACTGCCCTTGTTGGCTATTGATCATGGGGTCTTATTCCCAGGAGTCATCCTACCCATGAGCTTACAAAATCAGCAAGCCATAAACTTCGTCCGAAAGGTCTATAAGGCAGATGGTGTGATCGGGGTAGTAGCCCAAAAGAAGTCAGCTATAGAGAAGCCTGGAGCCAAAGATGTCTTTCATATAGGAACTATCGCTAAGATTTTAAAGATAATCCCATTCCCTGCTGGACATACTACTGCCATCTTGCAAGGAAAACAAAGGTTTCAGGTTGAAAAATTCATAAAAGAAGTACCGCATCTTCTGGCTCGTGTGCGTAGGCTCAGAGAATATCCAGGGGATGACCAAGATAAGAAGGTGAAGGCACTGACCCAATCGGTCAAAGAAGTAGCAGCTAAGCTCATTGCTCTCCACCCAGAATTTCCTGCTGAAGCCCAGGCAACTTTAGATAAAATTAAAGAACTGAGCCCTCTAACTTATTTCTTAGCCTCAGGCCTCAGCACAGATATCAAGCATAAACAAAAGCTGCTAGAAACCCATGATAGCACTAGGCGAGGCACTTTGTTACTAGAGCACTTACTCAAAGACCTAGAAATGTCTCGGCTCAGGCGAAAAATTCAAGACAAGGTGCATACAGATATCAGCCAGCAGCAGCGTGACTATTATATACGGCACCAAATCAGGGCACTACAAGATGAGCTCGGAGAAGACCCTGATGAGGAGATCAATGAATTGAGAGCAAAAGGAGAAAAAAAAAACTGGCCTGATGAGATAGCTGATCATTTTTATAAGGAGCTAAATAAAGCCGAGCGTCTTAGTGCTCATAACCCTGACTATTCTGTTATCATCAATCATGCTGAGCTTTTGGTAGACCTACCTTGGGGGGAATATAACCAAGATAATACAAGCCTCAGACATGCCGAAGAGGTTTTGAATGCAGACCATTATGGTATCGAAAAGGTCAAAGAACGTCTGCTAGAATACCTAGCAGTACTTAAGCTAAAGCAAACCATGAAAGGACCTATTTTGTGCTTATATGGGCCCCCTGGGGTAGGTAAGACTTCTTTAGGTAAATCTATTGCCAAGGCCTTGAATAGAAAGTATACCAGGATATCGCTCGGTGGCTTACACGATGAGGCCGAAATCAGAGGGCATAGAAAAACTTATGTCGGAGCTATGCCTGGTAAGCTCATAAGAGGTATCCAAAAAGGAGGATCTTCTAATCCTGTCTTTGTACTAGATGAAATTGATAAGCTCAATGATATGAGAGGAGATCCAAGTTCCGCCCTATTGTAAGTACTAGACCCTGAGCAAAATAATGCCTTTGTAGATAACTTCTTAGAAGTGCCCTATGACCTCTCTAAAGTTTTATTCGTCGCTACTGCCAACTCCTTAGATACTATCCCAGCGGCCTTAAAAGATAGACTAGAGGCCATTGAGTTGACCGGCTATACGGTAGAGGAAAAGCTACAGATCGCGAAAAAGTACTTATTCCCTAAGCAGCGCCAAGAGCATGGCCTTAAACCCAGTGATGTGCACATTTATGACAGCGCTATCGTCAAAATCATTGAGCATTACACCCGAGAGTCTGGAGTTAGAGAACTAGAGCGCAAGCTAGGTAGCCTAGTCAGGAAAGTAGCTAAAGCCATCACGCTAGGTGAAACATACCCCAAAAGGATTAAGAAAAGTGATATAAACAAGCTTCTAGGCATAGAGAAGTTCGATCAAGAATCCTATCAGCATACTACGTTACCAGGAGTGGCTATAGGGCTAGCTTGGACGCCTGTAGGAGGAGAAATTCTCTTTACTGAGTCAACACTCAGCCATGGCAAAGGTAAGCTTACACTTTCAGGACAGCTCGGTGAGGTGATGAAGGAATCTGCTACTACTGCCCTAACTTACCTGAAGGCTAATTCCGCATCACTAGGCTTGAAGCCTCGGGTCTTTGAAAACTATGACTTACACATACATATCCCAGCAGGAGCTATTCCTAAAGATGGACCTTCAGCAGGAATTACTTTGTTTACTTCTTTAGCCTCTTTGTATACGCAACGCAAGGTAAGGGATAGACTAGCCATGACGGGTGAAATTACCTTGCGGGGCAAGGTACTGCCAGTAGGTGGCATCAAAGAGAAAATATTAGCCGCTAAGCGTGCAGGTATCAAAGAAATCATCCTCAGTGTAGAGAATAAAAAAGATATTCAAGAAATCAAGCAATCTTATATCAAGGATTTAACCTTTCACTATGCCCACAATGTAGAGGATGTGCTCAAATGGGCACTACAGGCTCATAAGGTTAGAAATGCAAGAAAATGGAGCACTGTAAAAGCAAGATAGATGACCTATAGCACAATAAAGATCTAGTAGAGGTGCCTCCAGCAAAGACTAAAAGCCAGCTAATACAAGAGTTTACATATACATAAATGATAACATAGCAATCTACCCATTAGTAATGAATCAAAAAACTGAATACCTGACTCCTAGAGAAATTGTAGCAGCCCTAG
>JBCCHM010000122.1:0-2712 GCA_039028755.1 Bacteroidota bacterium
GAATCTGGCAGCAGGTATTAGCAGAGCTAGTCAAGGAGAGAGGCATAAGGCAAGGACGTAATCCAAGTCCTTCTCGACTTATTTTGGAAATAAGGATTTTCTGGCCACAGTGCCACTAGGCGTTCAACACTCAGGTTGTAGATACGTTGTAGGAGTATTATGGCCATCATTTTTCTTCAATGATGGCTAGGACGCCTGTGTGAGCATAGAGGTGTTCAAACTTGTCTTCTAGGCTCCTTCCACGGGATATTGTCAGCTAGTGTAACGAGCGGATGGTTGGGCTTAATAATTTGTTTAAGAGTAGCTTTAGAACAATCAAGTTGGTTTTGGTTAGGGGCTTTAGCGAATTCTATGATAAAATCAAGTAAGAGCGCCTTTATTTTTCCTAACCTCTTAATTGGACCCAAGATACGCAGCACTAACACTGCACACTACTCTGCTTCCACAAGCAACAGGGAAAAGAATTAGCTTAGCATACTAAATACTAACAGCTCCTTTATGTCCTGTTCTATCCCAAGTGTATAGTCCCCGGGGAGCGTGCACTGCCTATACGCTCTTACTCCAATGCTTGTTAAACATAGCACAATTACTAGCGTCATGCTCACCTTGCTTTCCCTCCAGGTACTCTTCTCTCTCAAGGAGCATGAGGCCTCCTAAAAGGAGCCAAGGCAAATTGATCGAAGGCAAGGTTGTCTTGATGTTGCAAGCTGTTAGTCAGGCTGTTGTGCATCATGTTTCCCAGCTGTGCTTGTCTAGCTATGCTTTTGCATAGTATTCTGTCATTTTATTAGACTTCTTGCAAACTGCAGTCCTAGACCCTCCTCCGTACATTAAAATTAATGCATTTTGGGGAGTTTTGCAAGAGGTCTATATGTTAAAGCATATACAGATACAGGATATAATAGAATATACATTCTACACAATACAATTATTATGACGTATCCAGGCGTAGGCTATATAGGGTAGAGCGGAGATAAACTTCGATTTAGGAGCTACTCTATTGATTCTATTGTTGCTAATATATACTGTTGGGAACTAATGTCTTGTTAAAAAGCGCAATCAAAAGAAGCGCTAGAACGCGTATACTATTTTACAATAGTCTCGGAGTAGGCACTTTGCCCTTGACTCAGTAGTAAGCTACCCTAGCAGCGCAAAGAGAATGTATGTCAAACACTACCTGCTGGTGCAACTACTACTTGCTCGGTTACTACTAACCCCGCTGCATTGATGTGCTTGAGATACACTTCTTGGAGAGTATTAGCTAGCGTAGGTTTATACGGCGTACTCACTCGGATGTAATTGGCTGTAAAGCCTTGTATAAACCCCTTAGCTGCTTGCTGCTCGAAAAGTACGGTTGCTACTGTACCTAGGTGTTGCTCATAAAAATGGCGTATTTTTTTATCAGAGAGGATACGCAGCATTTTGGCTCGCCTGCTTCTCTCTTCATAAGAGACTGCACCTGCTAGGTCAATAGCAGGGGTACTAGCCCTCTCTGAATAAGGAAAGACATGTAAGTAGGTAATATCTAGCTCATTCAAAAAACGATAAGTCTCTAAAAAGTCCATTTCTGTCTCTCCTGGGAAGCCCACAATCACATCCACGCCAATACAACATGTAGGCATGAGTGACTTGATGAGTGCCACGCGATCAGCATATAGCTCCCGCCGATAACGACGACGCATAAGCTGGAGGATTTTATTGCTGCCAGACTGTAAGGGCATGTGAAAGTGAGGCACAAAACGTGCTGATTGGGCAACAAACGCTATAATCTGGTTGCTGAGCAGATTGGGTTCTATAGATGAAATGCGAAATCGTGCTATACCTGTTACTTGATCAAGGGCCTGAATGAGGGCTAAAAAATTAGTTTCCCTACGATGACCGATGATACCGTAGTCACCGATGTTGACTCCAGTGAGTACTACCTCTTTCACACCTTGCTGCGCGACGGCTTGTGCTTGTGCTACAATGCTCTCAATGGTAGCACTTCGGCTTTTACCCCTGGCCAGGGGGATTGTACAAAAAGAGCAGTGGTAGTTACAGCCATCTTGTACTTTTAAGAAAGTACGTGTTCTATCACCCATTGAATAAGCATGGGCAAAGGTATGGGTAGCCTTGATGGGCGTAACGTGTACCTCAGCTTGTGCTTTCTTTTCAAAGCCAGTGATTAAGTCTAATAACTTGAACTTCTCATTCGCACCTAGCACAGCATCTACGCCAGGGATATTAGCAACCTCTTCAGGCTTAAGCTGGGCATAGCACCCTACAACAATGATAAAGGCTTTAGGAGAAACTTTGAGAGCCTCTCTGACCACTCTTTGACATTTTTTATCTGCATGCTCCGTTACCGAGCAGGTGTTGATTACAACAATGTGAGGCTGGTCGTGAAAATTTACCTTTTGATAGCCCTGCTCTGTAAATAGCCGTCCAATAAAAGAAGTCTCCGAGAAGTTTAGCTTACAACCTAGTGTATAAAAAGAGACTCGCTTCATAGAAAACAAAAATAGCTATGTACCTTTAGAATAGCGACATAGAAAAAGCCCCAAAGAGCGTATAACTTAGTAAAATTATAGCAGACAAAAATAAAATTAGGGATGAAGTCTGACTTTACTAAATGAAGCGTCAGGAATGTATGTAAAGCACTGTAAATTAGGCATAATAAATAACTAAAATTAATAGAGCACTGGTGCAAGGTACTCCGGCAAAAACAGGTGC
>JBCCHM010000123.1:0-2693 GCA_039028755.1 Bacteroidota bacterium
CGCCGGTCGCCAGCAACACCGAAGTGTTCTGCTGCCCCTCGACTTGCATGTATGAGGCCTGCCGCTAGCGTTCATCCTGAGCCAGGATCAAACTCTCCTTGCTATTGTTATACATATATCCCTTTAATTAGGGATGCATCTCAAGTAATCGCACCTCTCTCTTTTGAATGAACTTACCTACTACATCAATGTTGTTAAAGAACAGCTGGCTTTAGAGCGTAATTCTCTATTGCCTATATTCTAAGCACAAATATATTAACTTTTTTAACTACTGCAAAATTTTTTAGAGGAAGCATCGCTAATTTTGGATAGCTATTTTATAACGAAGAACGAAATGGTTATCAAGCCATAGACGCTGCTCTTTATGGAGTATGATAGATTTATCAGTATAATGTAAATACTCCTCAAAAACAGCCGTATATATACAGCTTTCATTTTAGTGTATCATACTCTGTCAGTATTGAAGCTCACTCCTAGAGAAGCATAGATGTAGTCTATGCCTCAATAACTGTCGGTAATCCTTGGGCTCATTTGGATATCTTAAAAAGATATTCATATCAAAAGCCTGCTTCTTGATGGCTTCGAATAATTCACTACCCCTAATTTTTCGACTACCTATCTTACTTTATAGCAGGTTTTGTATATTAGTTCCTGATTAGGATTAGTGCTTAATAAATCCTTATGGCCTTGCCAATACTCTATATACTTATCGGGCTTACTATAGGGGCTGTAAGCGCCTGGTACATAACTACTTCCACGCTTCGTACACAAAGTCAAGCCCTACGAATTAAATTAGATGGAGCTCAGCAACAGCTAGAAGAAGCTAAAGCTAAGCTGAGTCAGACTCATGATCAAAACCTCCAGTTGACTACTAGCCTGGCTAGACTAGAGACAGTCAATAATAACCTGACAGAGAAACTAGCTGAACATAAGCAGGAAGTAGCGCAAATGGAAGAAAAACTTGCTATTCAGTTTAGAAATTTAGCTAATGACCTTTTGGAAGAGAAGAGTAAAAAGTTTACCGATCAGAATAAGGTCAATCTTGAGGCCCTTTTAAAACCCCTGGGTGAGCGCATCCAAACGTTTGAAAAGCAAGTAGAGCAAACTAATAAAGAAGGGCTAGAACGAAATGTAGCACTACGCACAGAAATCAGGAAACTCAACGAGCTTAATGCCCAGATCACAAAAGAAGCTGAAACCTTAGCTAAGGCTATCAAAGGCGATACCAAAACCCAAGGCAACTGGGGCGAGTTTATCCTAGAAAGTATCCTTGAAAAATCAGGCCTCGTTAGAGACAGAGAGTATGTTATACAAGCTTCTTTTGTTACTGAGGATGGTAAGCGCTATCAGCCAGACGTTATCATTAAGTTACCTACTGAAAAGAACCTCATCATCGATGCAAAAGTATCCCTAGTCAATTACGAGCAGTTTTTTAATTCAGATCATGAAGAAGAAAAGCTACTGCAGCTCAAAAAACATCTCCAATCTATCCGCCAGCACATCAGAACACTGAGCGAGAAAAATTACCAATCCCAGTATGACCTAAAAGGCTTAGACTTTGTATTAATGTTTATTCCTGTGGAGCCGGCTTTTAGTTTGGCTATTCAGCACGACCATACACTCTTTAATGAAGCTTATGAAAAGAACATCGTGATTGTCTCTCCTGCTACCTTGATTGCTACCTTACGAACCATTGCTAATATCTGGAAAAACGAATATCAGAACCAGCATTCCCTCGAGATAGCTCACCAAAGTGGGGCTCTGTATGACAAGTTTGTGAGTTTTGTAGAAGATCTGAAGCAGGTAGGACGCCAGATAGATACTACGCAAAAAGTATATGTAGGTGCTATGAAAAAGCTGTATGATGGTAAAGGGAACTTAGTCAGAAGAGCGCATAAAATCAGGGAATTAGGTGCTAGAACCAGCAAAATGATTGATCAAAGCCTACTTGACCGAGCTCATGCTCACCCACTGGATGGAGAGTGGGAGGCTATAAAAAAAGAAGGTGTTAATAGTTAAAAGCGACTAGTCCTTTAAAGTATAAGGCACGAAGATCTGGCTCGTAGTATGAGATCCTCTACACAAGCGCCTTACGAAGCTCTTGATCTTCTAAAATACGACAAGTTACACTTATGCATGCTGCAAACAGTACTAAATTCCCTCAAGCAATACAATATACAACTGCCCTTAACAGACATCGAGCCCTTATTCAAATAGTTATAAAATTGATAAAGTCAGACTAGTTGTGTATGTTGAGTCAACATTAAAAGGCATTCACTGCATATTCCTGCCAATTGGTTGACCCTTAACAAGTAGTAAATTATGCAAGCTCATTTATAGACCATCAATATTTGCAAGAAAAACCGTAGTTACCCTACTAAAACTTACAAAAATAGCTTATCTATGATCGCTAAAGCTCCTAATCAAAACCAATTTGATTGCTTTAAAGCTACTCTTAAGCAAACGAACTGGCTCAGGTATCCCGTGTAAAAGCCTAGAAGACAAGTTTATACATCTCTATACTCACACGGACGCTCCATCATTTTTCTTAAATGATGGCCGTCATATTCCTACAACGTAGCTACAACCTGAGTGATGAACGCGTAGTGGATAGGTGGCAAGCAAATCCTTATTATCAATATTTCTCTGGAAAAGCTTCCTTGCAGTGGTAACAACCTTGTGCCGCTAGTGAC
>JBCCHM010000124.1:0-2669 GCA_039028755.1 Bacteroidota bacterium
GCTCAAAATAGGTTAGATCTACAAAAGCCCTTTGCTGGAATTTAGGGTAAGCTAAGGCTCCTACATATTGAGCCGAAGGATTGATTGTATGTAAAAAGATAGCGTGGTTGTGGCTGGCCAGGGTAGTCTTACATTTTTCAGCACCATCGCCGAAAAAAAGAACTTTGCTTTGCCTAAGCCAAAACTGAAAGCTATTCGAGTCAATTACACGAGGATGAGGTGCCTCTAGCACTTTCCCTGCTGCATCTGCAATCAGGCAATATACTTCCATCCTTCGGGCATCAATCATAGGGCAAAGTAGGGCTTGGCCGAGATTATATAGATTGACTCCATAGGCCATGGCCTCTAGGGTACTAACGGCTATCAGAGGGATATCTAAAGCATAGCAAAGCCCCTTGGCTGTAGCCATACCAATGCGTAAGCCTGTGTAAGACCCAGGTCCTTCAGAGATAGCAATGGCTACTAAGTCTTTTCTACTATAGGGACTTATATCGAGCAAGTGCTTCACCATTAGTAGGAGGGATTCAGCATGTGACTTGGCTACGAATAGGGTCTGACAGCCTACTAACTTTCCCGCATAGTGTAAGGCAGCCGAGCAGGCTTGTGTAGCAGTTTCTATACTAAGGATCAGGGCCATGGTAGGTGTGAATGTGGCAAGTTACAAAGCGGACTAGGCTAGGGAAGGCCTATTAGCTAGGCTGTAGCATGGCTTGATATTGGTCCATATCATCAAGAAGCGTACACGCCTTCTGGATAGCCTGGTCATGCGTCAGCATGGCTTCTATAGTCCCCTCTTGGAAGTAATACCGCCCTGCGACACTCTCTTGGAGGATAAGCTTGATCTCCTCACTATAGGTCTGTAGGTCAGCTTCCTTTTGATGCTGTACTTGCAACTTTAAGGCAACAATTTGCGTTTGAATGTCTTCAGGGTAAGCCTCATTTTGGGCTTGTGCTGATAGCTGGTCAAGGCTTGTTTCAATGGTATAAGGATATTCCTTATCAGCCAGCCAAGCTATAAAGTCCTGGTACTGCGCCTCCGAAAGCCTAAAGTCTTGGGCAGGAGCTATAGTATCATGCTTAGCACAAAACACAGTAGTATAGTCAAAGATCAATCCCTGCACCAAGAGGCTGGTAGTGATCGGCGAAAGACTTAACTTATCTATCTCTAAATCAGGGGTAATGCCATCACCTTCGTATACAGTCCTACCCTGCTTGGTTTTGAACATCCCCTTAAGCTCATCAGCTAGCTCAGTGGCTTGCTGTGTGCCACGCTGCTGTTGATAGCTAACTTTCTGTATACTCCTTCCACTAGGAATATAGTATTGTGCAGTGGTTACTTTTAGTTGTGCCTGATAGCGCAAAGGCCTGACCGCTTGTACTAGTCCCTTACCATAGGTCTTTTTGCCTATCAGTATTCCTCGGTCATAATCTTGGATTACACCAGCAACGATCTCAGCTGCTGAAGCGCTCCCTTGGTCAATCAGTACAACAAGCGGTATTTGGCTATCATAAGCAGCTTGTTCTGTTCTATAAGTATTTGCTATGTTTTCCAGTCTACTTTTTGTTTCAACTACCTGCAGTCCTTTGTCCAAGAAAAGATTCACTACTTTAACTGCTTCTTCTAGTACGCCTCCTGGATTACCTCTGAGGTCCAAGATCAGCTTTTGGGCACCACTGTTCTTCAGGGCCTTGATAGCGACCTTTACCTCGTCAGATACCTGGGTAGTAAAATTGGCGAGCTTGATGTAGCCTATGCCTTGCTTAATCTGCCCAGAGTACAGTACGTTTTTAAGGGTTACCTTATCGCGGGTAAGTGTAAGCTCTAGGGGCTGGGGGCATGCATATCTAGCGACAGTTGCCCGAACTGTTGTATTCGGTTCACCTCTGAGCAAGCTACTCACCTGTTCGATAGGCTTATTGCATACATCTTCGCCGTCAACCTGGATGATCTCATCCCCAACCCGCAAACCTCCCTTATAGGCAGGGGCATCTTTATAGAGCATAAAGACTAAGTTCTTATGCTGCCTAGTACCAATGACAGCGCCAATGCCTTCATAGGCTCCTGTAGTCAAAGTCTTGAAACTGGCTGAAGACTCTTCAGGAATAAAGCTGGTATAGGGATCTAAGGACTGGAGCATTGCATGGATGCCTGTTTCTAGCAAATCATCATAATCTATGTCATGCACATAATAGGCATCCAGCTCTTTCAGCACATGAGCTAAAACTTCTAAATTTTTACTGAGCTTGAAATGCTTGTCTTGGTGTTTACCCGTGGCTAATGTGCCTATAAGCAAGAGAGATACTATAAAGACACAATGCAAGTAATGCTTACTGAAGAAGTGCTTTTTCATGGATATTTTTGAGGTGGTTAATAGCAGTAATGACTTTTTTTTGGATTGTCTGAAAGTTGCCTTTTGGGCTACTGCCAATATAGATATAGCCCATCAGAAAATAAACGGAGCTACTTTTTCGTGTTGCCAATAGATATTTGTGTAGCCGATGGGCCTCTCGTAGTCTTCGCTTGATCTTGTTTCTTACAACTGTGCTTTTGAATTGCTTTTTGGAGACAGCAAACAAAGCTTGGTGATTGGTTATCACCTGAGCGCTACAAGGCAAGTAAATGAAGCGTATAGGATAGAGATATAAGGACTTCTCTTGCTCAAAAAGCC
>JBCCHM010000125.1:0-2666 GCA_039028755.1 Bacteroidota bacterium
CACAAAAATCGTTGTTTATAAGCTTTAAAGAAGGATTTAGCCTAGTTTTGTAATAAGCTCCTTTGTCTATTCCAACGTTAATTTAGTCGCCCCTTAGCAAAAAGAAGGGTGGTACAGTTTAATGGACTTCGTGGTAGAGGCTTGAATTTTCCCCTAAAAGAAACTGAGTTTAGCTTCAATAACAGGCATGAAGATTTATATCAAGTTCTGTTGCACAAACTTAGAAAATATCCACTCTAAAGTTCACTAGTCCCATACAACATTAATAATTGCTAAGGGGCGACTAAATTAACGTTGGAATAGACAAAGGAGCTTATTACAAAACTAGGCTAAATCCTTCTTTAAAGCTTATAAACAACGATTTTTGTGAACTTTGCAATGGTCTCATTGTACCCTATCGAAGGTTAATCTCTTTATTTAAAGAGCTCCTATGATAAATGCTTACCTTTTCCCAGGCCAGGGTGCTCAGTTTCCAGGTATAGGTAGCGATCTGTATGTAGGTAGTGCAAAGGCCAAAAAGCTATTCGAAGCAGCTAACCACTACTAGGCTTTCCCATCACAACGGTGATGTTTGAAGGCACCCCAGAATGCCTGCAGCCTACGCACATAGCACAGCCTGCTATCTTTCTGTATAGTGTGATCCTAGCAAATACTATCCCTCACTTCCAGCCTGGTATGGTAGCAGGCCACTCTTTGGGAGAGTTCTCAGCTCTAGTGGCTATCGACGTGCTTTCTTTTGAAGATGGCCTTAACTTAGTAGCAGCTAGGGCTTCAGCTATGCAAAATGCTTGTGAGCTAGTACCTGGCACAATGGCTGCTATCATAGGACTATCAGATGATAAAGTATCTGAAATATGCGATTCTATCGATGCAGTAGTAGCGCCTGCTAACTATAATTGTCCAGGCCAATTGGTCATATCTGAAAGTATCCAAGGTGTCAAGATAGCCTGCAAAACCCTACAAGCAGCTGGTGCTAAAAAAGTAATACCACTCAAAGTAGGGGGATTCCACTCTTCACTGATGGAGCCAGCCAGAGAACAGCTAGCTGAGGCTGTTGCTCGTACTAAGTTTAAAACAGGTATTTGCCCTATATACCAGAATGTAAATGCAGCGCCTGCTACAGCACCTGAGGTAATCAAAAAGCAACTTATCAAGCAGCTGACTTCGCCTATATTGTGGACGCGAACGATTCATTGCATGGTCAGGGATGGTGCTACACGCTTTCTGGAATGTGGACCGGGGAACGTATTACAAGGGCTTGTGAAAAAAATAGACCCGAACATTGAGGTAGCTACTGTGTAGCTATATGTCTTAAACAAATTATCCCTCAGATTATGTAAGCATTCCCCCATCTACCTGGATCACTTGTCCTGTAATGTAGCTAGCGGCATCAGATGCTAAAAACAGGGCACAGTTTGCTACGTCTTCAGGTGTTCCTACACGCTGCAGGGGAATAGCTTTTTGCCAATTTAGAGTAGCTGATTGGATTAAATTATCAGTCATAGCTGTTGCAATAAAGCCAGGAGCAATTGCATTAGATCGGATGTTTCTAGATCCTAGCTCTAGAGCAACAGACTTCGTAAATCCAATAATACCTGCCTTAGAAGCAGCATAGTTAGCTTGTCCAGCATTGCCTTTAATGCCTACTATAGAACTGATGTTGATGATGGTGCCTTTATGCTGCTGCATAAAAACCTTGGTAGCTGCTTTAACTGTATTAAAGACAGACTTGAGATTGACTTGTAGTACCTCATCCCAGGCTTGTTCATCCATGCGTAGGAGTAGGTTATCTCTGGTGATGCCTGCATTATTGACTAAGATATCTAAGCGCCCAAATGTATCCATCACATCTCGGATCAGCTGGTTGGTAGCTACGAAGTCTGAAGCATCAGAGCGGTAGACGTTGGCTCGCACACCAAAGGTTCGTAGTTCTGCTGCTAAAGCTTGGCCTTGCTCTACACTAGATAGGTGTGTAAACACGATGTCTGCTCCTTGCTCTGCAAACTTCTTGGCAATAGCATGTCCTATGCCTCTTGAGGCTCCTGTAATGAGCGCAGTCTTACCTACTAGTTGTTTCATCAATGATCAATACTATGCTATGCTTGGTAGCATAAATAAAAGTAGCCAAAAACTACAGCAATACATAATCAGGCGGTGCTGGCCTACTTACTGTTTTAATTTTGGGCTTTCGGCTGGTAAATACTGGTAAATATAGGCATTAGTAAATAAGTATAGAGTAGCTAGTCGACCCTTAATAACTCTAGGTGGGTTTATCAAGCACAGACCTTTTGGAAGTTAGACCTAGAGTCAAAGACTCTAAACATTATAGAAATACGAACAAAAAATCTCACTGCCCGTAGCAGAAGGCTAAGGTTTAACCATATAGCAGCTAATAGCCTATTGGGTCTATCTCCCAACTACCTTTAGGTAATTCCGACTCAGCTGGCCTGATTTTAGGTACCCTATCACCGCTTCTATCCCTGAACGACGTCTGCAGCGCAATTTATAGACACAGCGCACCGTTTGCTTGAGTGTAGCTTTAAAGCAATCAAGTTGGCTTTGATTCGGGGGCTTTACCGAGTATGGTTCATGCTATCTTTTGCAAGCTTTAGTAGGGTACTACGATTTTTCTTACAAATATTGTTGGTCTATAGATGAGCTTTCAC
>JBCCHM010000126.1:0-2652 GCA_039028755.1 Bacteroidota bacterium
CAGGACAATAAAGTTCACATAAAAGAACAACGCAGACACTGAGCTAAAAATAACCCTCGCAACAACCATGAATCTGACCCCAACACCGCACAATGGTTTCTTTTATCAAGTAATGTCTCGTAAAGACAAAGCATGGGCATTCTTCGAGCGTTATCGGTCAAAACCTATACTTGATATAGCTGACTTAACTCAACTGGAACTGGTAGAAAGCAAGCATATCACTGATGCAGGGCTCTCACTCTACAACGACATACTCTACAGATGCTCCCTAGGAGGCTCAGGTAGGCTACTTCTTCGCTATGTGCGAACTCCAATCAAAATCCCTATGCTCAGGTACCCCTCCGCCTGCTGAAATATGATACAGCTGCTATCGCAGATCACCTCAAGCAGGGGCATAATATATTCCCTCATAATACATTCCCTATAGTGGCCAACATTGTTGTATATCATGGAAAAGTTCGCTGGAATTACTCTACTGCCTTTGCTGACTACTATGCTAACCCTTAGTCTAGGGCCCAGTATTTATACATGGCTCCCTTCACGTTGGTTAACTTACTAGTTAGGCCTATTGAGGAAACATATAGAGACAAGGAAGTTGAGGTTCTGTTTTGCAGCATTTCTCTGCACTAGTGTCTCAGGTCCGTATGCGGCTTTTGCCCGGGTTATGCAGTGCCCAATACTCCAGGAGCATTTCCAGAGCCTAGGCTTTGAGGAGCGGAATATCGTATTGAGTTACCTAGGAGGTGCATAGATAGGGAGCTGTATAGTTTAGAGGAATTAGTAGATTTGTCATCGGTTAATGAAAAAGCAAGGGAGGCGATGATGATTTCAATAGCCTAATCCTACCAGGCAGAAGCCTTACAGAAAGGCACGCAGCAAGGCATACGACAAGGGATATAGCAAGAGAAGCTGGTAATAGCGAAGGGTATGCTCAAGAGGGGGCTGGATGTAGGGCTGATTTCCCAAGTAACTGAGCTTAGTGAAGAGGGTATAATGAGGCTTGCAAAACAATAGTTTGGGCTATAACGTAGAGATAATCAGGGGCGTACATTCACTGTTTATGCTAAGGGTTGTGTAGTTGAGCGCTCTTTTGCGTGGCTAAATACATGTTGAGGCTTATGGTCGTACTAGCTTTCGTACGTATCCTGCTAGAAAAATTTTAAACAGTCCTACTTGTTAAGGGTCGACTAGGTAGTCGTTATTTATGCTTTTGCAAGCTCTAAGATGGTAAGTTCAGGCAAAATGCCGATGCGTCCGGGATAGCCGATATACCCAAATCCTCTATTTACGTAGAGGTATTGCTTACCTGTTTGGTAGAGGCCAGCCCATTGTTTGTAGCGGTACTGCGCAGGGCTCCACTTGAATGGCCCTATTTCAATACCAAACTGAAACCCATGTGTATGGCCTGAGAACGTAATATCGATATCTTTAAATTTGGGTCGTATCTCTGCGTCCCAGTGACTAGGATCATGTGATAGCAGTAGCTTTACAGGGATTCCTTCTGTGTCGCGATGGGCTTGGGCTAGTCTTCCATACTTAGCAAAGCTACCTGTACCCCAGTTTTCTACGCCAATCACTGCTAGCTGCTCGCCGTCTGCTGTAATGACCTTGTGTTCGTTTAGCAATAGATGCCAGCCTAGTAGCTCATGTGCTTTACACATAGCTATAAAATTTTTACGTTTAGCCCTCGCTGAGGGCCAGGTTATATAATCGCCATAGTCATGGTTACCCAAGGTGGCATATACACCCAGAGGGGCTTTTACCTTGCTAAAGGTGTCGATGTACTCATCGACTTCTTCAGTCTTATTATTCACTAAGTCTCCTGTAAAGAAGATGATATCAGGCTGCTCGCGCAGTAGCATGGCTATACCTCCTTTTACAGCGTTTTTATTAAAGAAGCTGCCACTATGAATGTCTGATAGCTGTCCGATTCTGAGTCCATGAAAGGCGCTCGGTAAATGAGGTAGCTTTACCCTCACTCGCCTCACTCTATAATCATGGGCTCCTGAGATAATGCCATAGCTCATGGTAATAATAGGTACAGTAGCAGCTATTACACCTGCCTCAGTCAGGAATGCTGATCTAGATATAGTAGTACTGCTCGGCAAGGTGAGTTTTGCTGTAGTAGTAAGCTTGTAGATACTCCATCTAGCTACTCTAGTTATGTCATCTAGCAGCAAAAAGAGGCTGGCAAAGAGCTTGGCAAAGTAGTTGAAGAAGGTGTCGGGTGTGTCGGCGATGAGGGAGCTAGGTGTGCCGGTAGTGGCATCGACAGCGACGATGCGCATGACTTGGTGGCCGCGCTGGTTGTAGAGGAAGGTGAAGCGTGAGGAGTCTTGGCCCCAGCGGAGGTGGCTGATGCTCCAAGGAGTGGCGAAGAGGGTGTGGTCGACGGGGAGCTCTTTCTTGCTCGTGAGGTCGCAGAGTTTGATTCGGGTTTGCGCGATCTTGTCTCCGGGTTTGGTGTAGCGCCAGGAGTGGAGCTTGGGCTGGAGTTGATCTTTGGGAGAGGACTCGATGACTTGCACGCGGCGTTCGTCGCCGGGGAGGCGATGGAAAACGGAGAAGCGAGAGGAGTCGGGAGCCCAGAAGATACTGACGCGCTCGAGTTTGGCGTTTTCGGTGAAGCGGATTTCTTCGTCGCCTCCTTGG
>JBCCHM010000127.1:0-2626 GCA_039028755.1 Bacteroidota bacterium
AAACTTGTATCAATTCGTTTAGAACTAACACCTTACAGTTTGCCATCCCCAGAACTTCTTTAGAGTATATCTCTTATCTGGACTTGGTCTAATGAAAGCTATCTATGATTAACATTCTCTTTATTTTGGCCGCATTTGGGGGAAAAAAATTACCTCCTGGATAGAAGTAGCATTAGTCATAATCATAGTCAGCCGATCAATCCCTACACCTAGGCCAGCTGTAGGGGGCATGCCATAGCTCAGTGCTTGTAAGAAATCCTCATCGAGCGCCATAGCTTCTTCATCACCTCGTTGGCCCCATTGCAGCTGCTCTTCCAGGCGCTTTCGTTGCTCTATCGGATCATTGAGCTCAGAGAAAGCATTACAGATCTCTTTACCATTACAGATCACTTCAAACCGCTCTACTAAGGCTGGATTATTCCGATGCTGCTTGGCTAGTGGCGACATTTCTACTGGATAATCTGTAATGAACGTAGGCTGGATCAAATGGGGCTCACATTGCGTGCTAAAAATATCGTCCATGATTTTAGCTTTATTTGCTGCTGCAACTAGGGGTATTCCTAGTCGCTGCGCAACGTTCCTTAAGGCAGCCTCATCCATGGCGCTGATATCAATACCTGTAAAATGCTGGATCGCTTCGAACATGGTCAAGCGCCTCCAAGGCTTTTGAAAATGAATCGTGTGTGACCCTACTTGTATATCAGTAGTACCATGTAGGTCTAAGGCTACCTGCTCTATCATTGCTTCAGTCTGCTCCATCATCCATACGTAGTCTTTATAGGCTACGTATACTTCTAGCATGGTGAATTCAGGGTTGTGGAAGCGTGACATCCCTTCGTTACGAAAGTCTTTAGCAAATTCATAGACTCCTTCATAACCACCTACAATCAGCCGCTTCAGGTAAAGCTCATTCGCAATGCGTAAATATAAAGGTACATCCAGGGCATTATGATGGGTCTTGAAAGGGCGTGCTAGGGCTCCTCCGTGTATAGGCTGTAGAATAGGCGTTTCTACCTCTTCATAGCCTTGTGCATTCAAGTACTGCCGTATAGTGCTGATCAGTTTGGTACGCTGCTGAAAAATATTCCTTACACTGGGGTTGACAAGCAAGTCTATATAGCGTTGCCTATACCGCTGTTCTGGATCAGCAAAGGCATCGTAAACCTGCTTATCATCTTCCTTGACAATAGGCAGTGGCTTCAGGGCCTTTGCCAGCAAAGTGAGTCTAGTAACGCGAATCGTGATCTCTCCTACCTGGGTAGTAAATACAAGCCCCTGCACCCCTATGATATCGCCTATATCAAGCAATTTTTTAAAGACTGTGTTATAGAAAGACTTATCCTGGTCTGGACACAAAGTATCTCGGTGCACATATAGCTGAATCTTGCTACTAGCATCTTGCAGTTCTGCAAAAGAGGCAGACCCCATGATTCTCCGGTTCATCAGCCGGCCGGCAATGGCCACGTTTTGATAGTTTTCTAAGTCCTTAGTATAGTTATCTAGGATGGCCTGGACTGTAGTATTAGTTACAAAAGTAGTAGCGGGATAGGGGTTAATGTTTAAGGCCTCTAGCTCTTCTTTTTTCTTTTTTCTTAAAACTTCTTGTTCGCTTAAGTGGTGCATCATGATAGTAAATATCGGTATAATACTCTGTGCTCTTTCTTGTCCTCAGCGGAAATTGTTCATTTGATGTTAGGCAACAACTAAACTTTTTAGAAGCTTATAAGCTGCACTTCCTTGTTGTAGTTAGGAATCATTTACCGCAACATAGATGAGGTGCTTCGTAGAGATATCATGCAGGCTTGTTAGCGGATTGGACGAATATAAAGATAGGGTAGTTACATAGGAAAGACGGTTTTAGTTTGCTCACTACTCTGAAAAGATAGCTTACTTTGCTCCTTTGCCAAATCTGTAGTGAGCAGTTATACCATAGTGTAATCTCTCGTAGCAGTACAACTAGCTATCTCCTCTGGAGGTTAACTATACCCCTAAAGCTAATTCAAGTACTCTTTTTCAGACTTTTGATCTTATCAATTCCCTCTTTCACCATATCTACCCCCTCTTGGCTTAGATCTTCATATTTTTTTAGAAGCTGCTTTATATGCTTATTCAGTGCTTCTTGTACTCTTTTTTTATTCTTATCTTCAACTAACATACCTAAAACGGCTCCTGCTGTCAGCCCCACGATAAAGGTTAATATATCTTTTCGCATGATCAGTAGTTTTCTAGATTATATATTACGTATTTCTCTAATACGTTTTTTCTAATTCAAAGCTAACAAGATCATTATTAAAAACGCAAGTATCCTCCAGCTATTTTTAAACTATCCCCTAATCTTCTGGGAATGTTAACCTTATAATGTCAATAAATCACTATCCTGTCTGCCAGTATGTAAAACTAAATACAGCAGGAACTAATTATGTCTTTATTATGTACACATTGTGGCAGTGTCCATTTTACCAAGAACGGAACCCAGCAACGTATACAACGCTATAGATGTAAGACGTACGCTGGCTATTTTACTACTAAGCCCCGTAAATTCTCTTACCAAAGCAAAGCTCAAGCTATAGCGATGTATATGAACCATGTAGGTATTCGAAAGATTGCAAAGTTCATTGAATGTTCA
>JBCCHM010000128.1:0-2618 GCA_039028755.1 Bacteroidota bacterium
CCATTTTGTGCAGGGGGCCATTATCGATTCGAAGTCCTGAGCTGCAGACTCAGCACAGCCTTACTTTATTGTTTATAGATATAGACAGAGCACAGTGGCAAAACTACTAGGCTATCTGCTAGGAAACTTGTGCTTGATAAACCTAGCTAGCGTTATTTAAGGGCCGGCTAAGTAGTAGCTAGACAGGGTCTACATCAAAAATGACTTTGACGAGCTTATAGGCTTTTTTGCTCAGCAGTGCCTGAGTAGCTTGCTTGATCAGCTTCTTGGTCGCTGGTAGGCGCTCTTCTGTATCTTTTTTGACTTTTATCCAGATATCCATGCGAAATTGGTTCTTGAGTTTAGCTATTAAGGGTGCTTGTGGTCCTAGCAGGAGTGTACCTAGCTGTCCTCTCAAATGGCTAGCTAGCTCTGTAGCGGCTTCCATGACTAGGTCTTTATCGGCATGCTGTAAGGTGAGTCTAATCAGTCTCGCATAGGGAGGGTAAAAGAAACGCCTACGCTCTGCAAGTTCTCTGCAGTACATCTGCTCATACTTATGGTGCAATATGTCATTTAGTACAGGATGAGCAGGATTCGCAGTTTGTATAATTACTGTCCCCTGCTTTTCTCTTCTACCAGCTCGGCCACTTACTTGGGTGATGAGCTGGAAGCACCGTTCACTGGCCCTAAAGTCAGGGAAGTACAACATCCTATCCACATCCAAAACTCCTACTAAAGATACGTGACTAAAGTCTAATCCCTTGGTAATCATCTGTGTACCTACTAGTATATCTATGCTGCCTTGCTCCAGGGCTTCAATAATCCTTTCATAGCTATACTTCCCTCTAGTAGTATCTAAATCCATGCGCTGGATGTGCTTGTCTGGGAAAAGTTGTTGTAGTGACTCTTCTAGCTTTTCAGTACCAAACCCTATGTTTTTCAGTTGATGCGAATCACATATGCTACATACTGGCGGCACTCTAGTACGATAACCGCAATAGTGGCAGACTAAGTAGTTATTAAACTGATGATAGGTAAGGCTGACGGAACATTGCTGGCACATAGGCACCCAAGCACAATGCTCACAAAGGATATAGGGTGCATAGCCTCTTCTGTTCTGGAAGATGATTACTTGCTCTTGCTGGTCCAGGGCTTGCTGTAGCTCATGCAGTAAGGCGCTTGTAAACTCACCTTGCAGGGTTTTTTGCTGGCGCTCTCGGCGTACGTCGGCGAGCACGATGGCTGGTAAGGCGGTCTGGCTAAACCGCTCTGCAAGCTTTACGAGCCCATACTTACCTGTTTGTGCATTGTAGTATGTCTCAATAGCAGGGGTAGCAGAGCCTAATAGTACCTTAGCTTGGTGATACTTGGCTAGCATCAGGGCTGCATCTCTAGCATGGTACCGAGGCATAGCATCGAACTGCTTGTAGGCAAGCTCGTGCTCTTCATCCACGATGATGAGGCTCAGGTTATCAAAAGGTAAAAACAGCGCAGAACGCACACCTATAATCAAGGATCGTTCGCCTTGTAGTAGGCTATTCCAAACCTCGATCCGTTCATTAGTAGCATATTTTGAATGGTAGACTCCCATCAGTGCTCCGAACATCTTTTTTAGGCGCCTGACTATCTGGGTAGCTAGGCCTATCTCAGGTAATAGATAGAGCACTTGGCCGCCACTTTGGAGTGCTTCTTGGATTAGCTGGGTATATATTGCTGTCTTACCACTGCCTGTAATGCCGTATAATAAGATTGTAGCCTTGGTTTCGAACTGTCGGTGGATGGCTGCTAGTGCCTCACTTTGTGCTGGACTGAGGGTAGGACTAGGCTCTTCTGTCACCTGAATTTGCTCTAAACGCGATACAATGACCTCTTCTTCTATAAAAATTTTTTGTTTGATAAGCTTTTGGAGCGTACTAGCGGAAACCCCAGTTCGCAATAGCTCCTTCTTATGGATAGTGTGGTCTGCTAGCTGGTTCAGCTGGTGTATGGGTACTAAGGCTGTATACTGCAGTAGTACATCCAATTGCTTGCCTCTACCTTCTAGTTGGTCAAATAAGGCTTTGAGTGTATCCTGGCTTTGTGTGAATTGTTCATTGAGTCTAACGCGTTTCTCTTTTTTAGGACGGTATTTTTCCTTGACTTCTTCAAATAATAGGATGGCTCTTTTACGTATTAAACGCTTGATGAGCTGGTGTACATTTTTCTGTTTAGATAGTTTAGCTACTTGGGAATAGGTCAGGTCTGAGCAATTTTTTAGCACTTCTATTAATAGCTGCTCCTGGGCAGTAAGCTTGGTGGTTGCCCAGTCTAGTTCAGGATTTAGCTGAATTCTAGATTGGCTACTTAGCTTGAAGCCACTGGGTAAGGCTGTTTTGATGACTTCTCCTATGGTACACAGGTAATAACGGGCTAGCCACTGAAAAAACTCAAGCTGCGTGGGATTGATAATAGGTGTCTCATCTAAGACTTCTATGATGTCTTTGGTAGGGTAGCTAGGGGGTGCTTGGTGTATGGTTGCTACTAGCCCTGTTAAGACCTTTTTATTACCTAATGGCACAAGCGCTCTGCTTCCTATGGCTACTAGCTCACTAAACTGAGCTGGGATACGATACGTCAGTAGTTTAGGAATAGACAGC
>JBCCHM010000129.1:0-2570 GCA_039028755.1 Bacteroidota bacterium
CACAGGAACTTTTTTCCTATGGAAATGCTATAAGAGAAAATGGCGATGCTCCCCAAAAAAATTGCCACTTCTTCTAATACTGGATCTTCGTCTTCCCTAAGCTCATCGGGTTTGATATTGTCTTTGTCATGTTTGATGGCATCGTATTCTTCTTTTTGCTTGTTGGCACTTGCTGTGTAAATATCTATGGATTCCTGATAAGCTTGGCCTAGTTGACTTACTATTTCTTGTACTTCTTCTGCCGCTGAGATATTAAGTGTGCTATGATTAGCCACGATAGCTACTAATTTTGTTAAATATTGTTGCTTTGTCTGCTTGTTATTAGCAAGCATTTGCGTGATATACGCCATATCTTCCGCAAGGGTTGTATTCATCATCGTCATAGCTGAAATTACAGGCGCATTATGCTCCTGCTCACGAGTTTCCAAATCAGTGAGCATATTACGTAATTGTGTAATCAATTGCTCGTTTTCAAGTGTCCTGTTATGCAACCAATATTTCTCTTCGACGAGAATAGCTGTTTGGTTTTCTAACAAGTCGATGTCATCTAATATATCTGAAGTCTTTATTTCTAACATACTCATGTTGCTTTCCATCATCCCAAATTTTGACCAAGTGGTGCTATTAATGGCCACTATATATGTATAGAGGTTTGCTAGATGTTGGTTAGTGGTATAGTTGTCCGTATATTGCTTTATACAAGCTGGCAGCGCGTAATAGGGCGGTAAGATAGGAATTTCAGCCCCTTCTCCTGTCATACTAGTATTACGACTATAGTAGCTCTCATTGGTGCCATAGTTTTCAACTATCTGCAGTGCGATATCAGTTATATCCTTAGTTGCACTAGTCGCTTCTCCTACTATGTGGTGCTCATGGGGAGGTATTTGCCCCATAGTAAGTGCAAATGAAGTGCGCCCACCAATTGCGTTAAGATTAAATCCAGCACCAGCTCCTATCGCAAAGCGTTCTTCTAATGCTGTAAAATTATCATAGTCAATATCAGGACAATTTGACATATCAAAGTAAATGATCGCATTTTCTGGTAATGACTGCGTAGGGGTGACCAAGCTTGCCGCGGCAAATAAAAAAGAGCAAATAAAGTTCATAGTTATAGGGTTGTTAAAAGATATAATTCAAAAGTGTTTGTTTATGTTAGTTAAAATTTTCAGCTATTTTTAATAGCCTATCATGGCTAGGTGCTTTGCGTATTTAACCTACTGGTAGATTATGTTTCGCTTGTACTTTGTGGGGCTAGTTCTACTATTTTTTTTAGCTTTTTTTTCTTTTTTTTCTTAGCTCCGTATGTGCTCGTATTAACAAAAGTAGTATTTGACCAGAGCGTGGCCTTTGAAACATCATATGTGTCTGATGTAAACCCATTATAATACTTATAAGCAGCTAATAGGCACGTAGGGAGGACACCGCAAAGGGCAGTGATTACTGCTAACATTGTTATCTTATCTGATTTGTCGATCAAAATTTTTTCTTTTGCTTGGGAAACTTTTACCGCAGCCGTTCCTGCACTCTCATTATTAGTAAGGAGTAAAGCTGATAACTTGTTTATATTACTTTCATACATTTCGCTACTATTTTTCAATATCTCTCCCAACATATCTATATCTACTGCTCCCATCTGCGCTGTTTGGTGCCCAAGAGTATTTTTTATCGCTAGTATATCCTCTTGATAAGTAGTGTTAAGCATATCGATCATTTGCAATAAATGGGTATAGTTATTCGGAATAGTACTATTAAAGTCGATCGTAAGGTTAGCTAAATTGACTATAGATGTCATATGTGCATCGGTAATGTTTTCTATCTGTTTTAAGTTTGATTCTGCTACTATAGTCATATTTTCCATGGTATCCACTTGTGTGGAGATCTCTTCAACGTCTGATGCCAAAAAAGCGATCTCTTGAAAAAGTTTTTTAGCCATTTGCATATATTCTACATTGATTTGACCTACAAAATCACGAAATAAAAGATAATAGGCTACAGGTCTATAATCGTCTTGAAATACCTTCATACAAGGCATGAGCGTATAGTAAGGTGGCATCATAAGCATTTCTTGACCTCCTCCTATAGATGTAGTCGTCCGATTAAAATAGCTTAACCCACTACCATAGTCCTCTACCATATGTAAAGTCTGCTCATTATTACCTTGAATTACAGGGTCTCCGCCTTGCCCACCTACTTTATGCATATGAGGAGGCAGGTGACTAATATCAAAGACTTGTGTCCCATTTCCTCCTCTACTACCAAAGGTATAGTTACCTACTGTAGCAGCTCCTATAGCAAATCTGCCCACTAATGGCTCAAAATGGATGTACCCTTCAGGACAGCTAGTACTGTTAAAATAAACTACCGCATTGGACGGCATTGCACCAGTAGGGGCACTACCCATATTGATGGCTGCAAATAAAAGGGTTAGTAATGAATGCATGATCTTATGTTAAAATATAAAAACGAAAACAATATATGTTGACATGGCAAAATTACTATTCTTGCCAACACAGTCTTGTTCTTGTCAACTGTGCACGTCCCTCCATCCTTCTCTTGAAAGAATGTCTGGG
>JBCCHM010000130.1:0-2561 GCA_039028755.1 Bacteroidota bacterium
AAAAATTTTTACTTTTGAGGCGTATATCTTAAATTTCACAAGAATCTATTAGACTATGGCTATACAAGCAAACCAATCCCAGAGAGAAACAAATAATAACTTTGGGCTACCCAAAGCCGAGTTCAAGCCTATAGAACCAGGAGGGAGTAATAGATGGCTAAAAATCACTGCTATCACTGTAGGTGTTGTATTCATTATAGGAGCAGGCACTGTTTACTGGCTTTTTCGATGTTCATCTCCTACCACAAATAACCTTACAACTAATACACTTAAAAGTGACCAAGAGATAGAAAATTCAGTAGATAATGAGTTGAAGGAGCCTGATGAAAAGGAAGAAGACTTTATGGAGAACGTAAGTAGTGAAGAGGTAGACACCGAAAAGTCAGCTCCTAAAGAGCATACTGACCTAGCAGAAGCAGGCACTAAGCCAGGCTACATTACAAAGGTTAGTGCTCCACACGGTCTCTATTACGTTATAGTAGCCAGCTATATTGATGCTGACTTGGCTATGGACTACGCCAAGCAGTTAGCTAAACAAGGTGCTCATATAGAGCTCATCGAACCGCAAAAAGGCAAGCACTTTTTCCGTGTGGCTATAGAGCAAGGAACTACCTTCCAAGAAGCTAGTGAAAAGGCAGAGAAGCTTCAGTCTTCGTGCGGAGTACAAACATGGATAATAAAACACTAACTAGCTTTATTATTAGTACTCATATACTTGCTACAAATCAAGGCTACAAATAAGCTGCTTTATTTAGAGATTATCAAGCAAAAGATTATGACTATTTTAGAACTACTCTTTAAAGGAGGATGGGTGATGGTACCTATCCTTCTGCTCTCTATCCTAGTAGTATATGCCATCATAGAAAGACTAGTAGCACTCAGAAAAGGAGCTAAACCACCTCAGCAGTGGTCAGACGGGATACATGCCAAAATATTATTAGGTGATATACAAGGGGCTAAGATGCTTTGCGAGCAAAAGAATAGTGCTATTGCTAGGATAATAAAAGTAGGCATTGAAAACATAGCTCATCCACCCAAAAGCTTAGAGGCTACTATGGAAACTGTAGGGCAAGCAGCGATATATAAGCTAGAGAAGAACCTAGCCTTACTAGGCACTATTGCAGGAGTAGCTCCTATGCTAGGCTTTCTAGGCACTGTTATAGGCATGATTCAGGCATTCATGGCTATGGCACAAGCAACTAGCCAAATAAGTCCCCAATTACTATCTAGTGGCATTTATGAAGCCATGATTACCACAGCAGCAGGACTCATAGTAGGAATCATCGCCGATTTAGGGTACAAGTATATGCTTACAAGAGTCCAAGAAGCTACATACCATATAGAACAAGCGGCTAGGCAGTTTATAGAACTTGTGCAAAGCGTTCCTAGAGCACAGCAAGACAATCAAGCAAATGAGGCTTAAAACTAGACATCGGATCAGTACAAAATGCAGCATGTCATCTATGACTGACATTGTTTTTTTGCTACTCATCTTCTTTATGCTTACTGTTTCTTTTGTCACCCCTACAGGGCTAACCGTTGATCTGCCGACTAGCCGTACAACTAGTACCGTAGCCCCACAAGTTCATGTGACGATCACCGCAGCACTTGATTACTACATAGATAATCAAAAAACCACTTTGTCCCAGCTAGCAGGTATACTACCAGAAAGGCTCGGTCCGCAGGATGGTACTTTGCTCCTACAGGTAGATAAGTCTGTGCCCATAGAGTATATGATCAAGGTCGTTGACATAGCTAGTGCGCTACATGCTCACGTTTCTGTGGCTACCAGGCCTGACTGACAATGGAGTACAATAAGCAGGAAAAGCTAAGACACAGTTTAGCCCTTGGCTTGGCGATTATGTTACATGGATTACTATTTATAGGAGCTTACTATCTATCAATCAGCAGCGCTCCTACCTCTCAGGCTCTAGGATATAAGATTGAGTTAAACACACACTGCCCTCGCGGGGAAACTGCTGCTGAGGCTAGGCAAGAAACTCCAGTAAACACCCCCGCTGAGCACCAAGCAGTAGCACAGTATACAGAAGCTAGTGAGGAAAGTAAGCTCAAACCTACCCCATCTACACAAACTGATAAAGCCAACAAAAACATGCCAGCAAAAGAAGAGCCTGGCTACAATAAACCTACTACAACTGATAAAGAATCAGTAAAGCCTTCCATTGATAAGCGAGGTCTGTATAGTATCAACCAAAATAAGCAAGCTGGAGCCTTACTAGAGATAGTAGGTTGGATATGGGATGCTGTTCCCCAACCACAAGACAATACCAGTGAGTCTGGCAAGCTTGTATTCGAAATTAAGATTGACGATTGGGGAGAATGTATTGTGAGGAGAAGATACCTGAACTGCGCGCACGTCTGCGATTCCACTTGCATTTGACTATGCCGGGCGGAAAAGCAGGGAGGTCTATCACGGTCAGGACATCCCACCAACGCTGTGCTCTATGTAGCGCGACGCCACGGCAGACGGATGACCTAAAAGGTGTCCGTAAACAAAGTGTGCAGATACAACATTTTTATCCGGACTTAACACAGTGCAT
>JBCCHM010000131.1:0-2495 GCA_039028755.1 Bacteroidota bacterium
CAAGGATTTTTACCTATAAACTTTCAGATAACCCAGTGGGAAGGTCTGAAACCCTTTTATGACCAGCTATTGAATAGAGAGCTCACCTCTTCAGAGGTATTTAGAAAGTGGATACTAGATCGCAGTAAGCTAGAAGAAGCCATAGCAGAAGATGCTGGTTGGCGTTACATCAACATGACCCGTGATACAACCAATGAGGCGTATAAGCAGCAATATGAGACCTATGTAAAAGATATTCTACCAAGAATCATTCCTCTAGCGCACCAGCTCGATGAAAAAACCGTCCAGTCCCCATACGCACAGGAGCTAATCCAGAAACTAGACTTTGACCCGCTGATGCCAGGCTTTGACCTAATGGTACGCTGTATGGAAAACGATATCAAAATTTACAGATCTGAAAACGTTCCGATACTCACCCAGCTTCAACTTCAGGCCCGAGAGTACGGTAAGACAGCAGGAGCTATGACGGTTGAGGTAGAAGGCAAAGAGCTCACCTTACAACAAGCAGCTGCATACCTAGAAGTACAAGACAGAGCTCTAAGAGAAGAAGCATATCAAAAAATCAATACAAGGCGCCTACAAGATAAAGATGAGCTCAATGACTTATATACTTCTATGGTTAAAGACAGGCATCAAGTGGCCCGCAATGCTGGGTTTGATAACTTCAGAGACTATACTTTTGCAGCGCTTAGGCGCTTTGACTATACGCCACAGCATTGCTTTGCTTTTCATCAGGGAGTAGAAGAGATAGTGGTACCATTTCTAAATGAACTAGTCCAAGAACGCAAAAAAATGCTGGGGGTAGCTGCGCTAAAACCTTGGGATCAGGCTGTTGATCCCACTGGCAAACCTCCTCTAAAGCCCTTTAGCAAAGGAACTGACTTATTGCAAAAAACCATCGCCATCTTTGATAGGCTAGATCCCTTTTTAGGTGAATGCCTGCGCACCATGGAAGCTAGGGGGAACTTTGACTTAGAGTCAAGAAAGGGTAAAGCACCAGGCGGCTATAACTTCCCGCTAGAAAAATCAGGTATTCCATTCATCTTTATGAATGCTGCTGCCACGTTTAAAGATATGATCACGATGCTACACGAAGGCGGCCATGCTGTTCACTCTTTTTTGATGCATGAACTACCCCTTAATACCTTCAAACACACTACTGCTGAGATGGCCGAGCTAGCTTCTATGTCTATGGAGCTACTGACAATGGACCAGTGGGACCTATTCTTTGATAATGAAGCTGATCTGAAAAGGGCTAAAAAACAACACTTAGAAAACATAATTAGCAGGCTGGCATGGATAGCCACTATAGATAAGTTCCAGCACTGGGTGTATGAACAGCCTACACATACGCTTGAACAACGCAAAGCAGCTTGGAACGAAATCTTTAGCAGCTTCTCTGATAATGTCACTGAATGGTCAGGACAAGAAGCCTTTAAAGACTTCTTGTGGCAAAAACAACTCCATCTCTTTGAAGTGCCTTTTTACTATATAGAGTATGGGATAGCGCAGCTAGGTGCTATAGCTGTATGGAGGAACTACCAGAAAAATCCTAAGCAAGGCTTACAAGACTACCTGAATGCCCTGAAGCTAGGCTATACACGCCCATTACCATACATGTATGAGACAGCAGGTATTTCCTTTGATTTGAGTGTTCAGTACATCAGCGAATTGGTAGCCTTTGTCAGGGACAGGTGGCAAGCGCTGTAATAGCTACCAGTAATGCCTTACTGAATGTTTTATTGTGCTAGACCTATAAGCTGCCTTTGTCAGCCTGATGTACGCGTTCTGGCTGGTCTTGAATAAACTTTTTCCACGTTGTACGTTTACTGTGAGTACACTCTCCCTGGTAAGCATGGCACACAGCTACCGCTAGCGCATCAGTGGCATCAAGCTCCTGATATATGGCCGCCGGAAGCTGCAACAAAGATATGAGCATACGGGCTACTTGCTCTTTGGAAGCATGGCCATTACCTGTGATAGCTTGTTTTACTTTACGAGGCGCGTATTCTGTGATAGGTACTTCATGTGCCAATGCTGCTGCCATAGCTACCCCTTGGGCTCTGCCTAGCTTAAGCATTGATTGTACGTTCTTACCATAAAAGGGAGCCTCCAGCGCTACTTCATTAGGATTAAAATCTGCTACAAGCCTGAGGGTACATGAAAAAATTTTTTGAAGTTTAAGGGTATGCGTTTTATAGTGCTCTAGGTGCAACACACCGTATTGCAAGACCTGTAATTGCTGTTGCCATTGTTGTATGATCCCATAGCCCATTACGCTAGTACCTGGATCTATGCCGAGGACAATACGTTGTTCTTGTTGCAAAATTTTATATTCTACTAATTGTTTGGCTGATAGAAATATAAGTAAGCTCTTTCAGCAGCCTTTTGCGCTTCCTGCTCTGTTACTCTAGAGACACTGCTATCATTATACAAGATCCACTGAGCGTCCTTGTTGACGTAGCTTAGCGATCTTTAATGGTCTTAGTGTTCAA
>JBCCHM010000132.1:0-2487 GCA_039028755.1 Bacteroidota bacterium
AAAAGCATCTCTCTCTATCATCCGCTCGGCCTGTGCAGCGTGAGTAAGGGGTTATGTGTGCTGAGTTGCAAACTCAGGGTAGCGTAGGTGATGTGCGGTGTGTGTAGTATTTATACATTATATATGATGCAGGACTTAGTGTTATTGTACTTGGAGTGGGTATGATTCACTTTCGTATCATTTTAGTGCATTGAGCTGTTCTGGGCTTAATTCTGTAACTCCTACTATCAGCTCTACACTCAACTTCAATGAGGCCTTCTACTATATCATAGTCACCCTTGCTCCTTAGCAGGTACTTGGTGGCAAAGTCAAAACTGACTAGTGCTTTATGATTCATATACGACTAAGATCGTCTCTTTGAGACGAGAGACAAAAACTATAAAACGTTTTACCTGCTCTTGATTACGGTGCCCAGTAGCATTGCTTTCCTGCTAGGTCATTGAGCATATCTTGGACATCTTGTTCGGTAATTAACTGACGATCTAGGTAGAAAGGGGTTCTTTGCTCAAAATATACAATGCTCTTACCTTCTTGCCATTGGTATTGTCTCTTGATTATGGGCTTACATAAGAATTGCTTAAGTGAAGCTTCATGATAATTTTTGAGTTGAGATTGGTTCATCTCCTGTGCTTCGCTGCACAAGGGCTTCAAATTTTTTGTTGCAGCATAGACAAATTGCTCGCGAAAGGCTTTAAGGACACTTTGCTGAGCCTTTTTGGCTTCAGCTACTAAGGAGGTGTAATTTATAGGTAACAGGTTACCAGCCCGCAGCCAATGGTTATTTGTAGATTTGCGTTCTATCTGCTGGAACCAGGGAAGTAGCCTTTCGCTTAAGCAAGTCATCTTATTATAGGACAGATGGAGCCACTGCAGACTTGTGAGCTTTGCAATCTCTTTAGGTGGAATTCGCAGTTTGTTGCAAGATAGATCGAGCGTTTGGAGGCTCGTCAGCTTCTTAATATCTTCAGGTAAAGCTTCCAGCTGGTTGCGGAACAGGTGAAGTTCTTTTAGGTTTACTAGATTTCCAATCTCTTCAGGTAAGGCTCTCAGCTGGTTATAGGATAGATCGAGCGTTTTCAAGCTTTTCAGCTCTCCAATCGCTGGATCAAGTGTGGTAAGGTTTCTGTTTTCTGAGAATAACTGGCCCCAAATATCAAGTGAATAGATTTGATTGGGGTAGTAATAGGCTAAGTATCGGATGATGCCTGCTCCTACTTCATCAGCCACACCTGCTTGGTCAAGCTGAAGGTCCTCCAGGCTAAAAGTTAGCTGTGTCTCGTTAGCGAGCTCCTGAAGTTGCTGCCAAGAAGCTTGAGCCCCCCGCTCGTGGAAGAACTGCTCCCATGTTTCTGGCGCTAGCCCCTCATTCAGCTCCTCTAAACTAGCCTGGAACTGCCCTTCTGCTCCTGGAGCTGGTGGGCCTCCTGCTGAGGATAATGCTGGCACTAGACCTAGACATCCTGTAACCAAAATAGTTATTACTAAACTGAGTAGAATATGTGTGGGCTTCATAATTATCTCTTGCAGTAGTGGGTATCAGTCGAGTCTCACTGCTTATTCTCCAGTTTTGTTATATCCTCAACAGATAGGCCTGTAACCTGGGCAATCAGTTTGTGATCCAATTTTTGTTGAAGCATATTAAAGGCGATTTCAGTTGCCTTGCTAGTGGCTCCTTCTTCTATACCTTCTTCTCTTGCAGAGACGATGCGGTCACGCTCCTTCAGGGACTCTGACCTGTATTTGCGATAGGCCGCTAATTCCTTCGGAGTAAGCTTCAGCAACATCAGACGCTCGGATACTTTCTTCATATACGGTGACTGAAACTCTTCCCTTACCTCTGAGTGCTTCATCATATAGAGCCACTCATCCAGCTCTTCTCGGATTACATCATTAAATAATGGGATGGAGATTACAAAATATTCAGGCATTATACTATGTGCATCAAAGATCCTACCTCCTATGTCGGAAATGTGCATATCCACTGGATGCGCATTGTCTACTTCCCGAAAGATTGTTTGGCCATGGTATAAGGGCTTTTCCATTTTTCCAAATGGAAAGTATAGTAGATTTATATGGAATATCTTCTTGATAGTTGAATAGTCATCATTAGCAGACATACTGTCGACAATCAGACGGCTGCTATTAAAGCAGGCCTTGTGGATGAACATGCTGGTGTAGGAGCGGTCTATCTCTACTATGTATTTATTACGCTGCTCATCCTCAACGATCATATCAGCAATAGCTTGCTTAAGCTCGAGCTGCTCTTTGTTGCTTTCGCTCTCAAGCAATGCTTTGATCTTTACTGAACCATATCCGCAGGCTTTTAGCAGAGCGGAAATGAAGCCTTCTACTATATCATAGTCGCCCTTGCTCCTTAGCAGGTACTTGATGGCAAAGTCAAAACTGATTAGTGCTTTGTTGTTCATATACAACTGTAGCCCCTAGGTTGGTGGTGTGTAACTCACCTTAGCAGGGACAAACGGTGCT
>JBCCHM010000133.1:0-2420 GCA_039028755.1 Bacteroidota bacterium
AAAGCAAGTATAATCGGCATAGAAGATCATTTACTAGCACCGCTAGCTGCTGCAGGCTTTGGAGAGCTTATGAAGGCAGCAGCCCAGTATGCAGATGTGGTTGCAAGGTCAGAAAAGCTGAGTGACAACAATTTTAAGGGTCTATTTGATGGAGCAGAGCTCTCTTATATTGCTAATGACGAGCAGGGTATAGAAGCTTACTACAAGCTTTATAACGAGCTGGCTAGCTCTCTATAAGGCTATCCAGCTTGCTCAAAAAGGCTTATTCTTCTCAAGTGCTATCTCTATCCGCCTGACACTCTCTGCCTGCCCAATGACTTCCATGCTTTTCATGAGATCAGGCCCAGCCCCTAGGCCCGTCAGCGCAACGCGTACAACGGGCATTAATTGGTTTACCTTCATTTGCTTGGCTTCTAGTAGACTCAATAAAGCAGCTTTGATCTGATCAGCCTTGAATTTTTCTAATTTTTTGAGCGCTGCTATCAGTTCTTGTAGCACTTCATAAGCTTGCTTATTCCATTCTTTTTTGAGTAGCTGTTCATCATAGGTCTCAGGTGTTCTGAAAAAGTAATGCCCTTGCTGCCAAAAATCTTGTGGAAAAACAGCTCGCTCTTTGATGAGTTGGCAAACCTGTTTGGCCTGTTTGGGTGTATAGGCTATATTATGTCGTTTGAGCTCTTTGGCTAGGTACTCAACTAGGACTTCTATAGGCTTGGCTCTGAGATATTGCTGGTTGAACCATGCAGCTTTGTGGATATCAAACTTAACTCCTGACTTACCGATTCTTTCGATAGAAAAGGCTTGGATAAGTGCTTGCTGACTAAAAAGCTCTTGGTCTCCTCCAGGGCTCCAGCCAAGTAGTGCTAAGAGGTTGAGCAGAGCTTCAGGTAGATAGCCTTTCTCGCGGAATCCTGGCGTATACTCACCTGTGATAGAGTCTTGCCAGGCTATAGGAAAGATAGGGAAGCCATGTTTGTCAGCATCTCGCTTACTGAGCTTACCCTGACCTTCAGGCTTGAGCAGTAGTGGAAGGTGTATAAATTGGGGCATAGCTTGCTCCCACCCTAGGTATTGGTAAAGTAAGAAGTGGATAGGCATTGAGGGTAGCCATTCCTCTCCTCTGATTACATGGGTGATCTGCATCAGGTAGTCATCCACTACATTAGCTAGGTGGTAGGTAGGGCTTCCATCTGACTTCATCAGTACTTTATCGTCTAGCGTAGCAGCCTGGACTTTGACCCAGCCTCTTACCTGATCATAAAATCTGATAATTGCTTTGTGAGGCACTTTGATACGAATGACATAGGGTACTCTAGACTGTAGCCTAGCTTCTACTTCTTCCTGAGGTAGGGTCAGCGAGTTTTTCATCAGCTCTCTGCTGACGGCGTTATATTGTGGAGATGCTACCTTCGCAGCCTTGAGGCGCTCGCGCATAGCCTCGAGTTCTTGGGAGGTATCAAAAGCATAGTAGGCTCCCCCTGCTTCTATTAGTCTTGATACATAAGTTTGGTAAACTTCTTTCCTGTCTGACTGTCTATAGGGACTATGAGGGCCGCCTTGGCTAGGCCCTTCATCTACCTCGATACCAAGCCACTGGAGTGTATCTAGGATGTACTGCTCTGCTCCTGGAACGCTCCTTGCTTGGTCTGTATCTTCTATTCTAAGTATAAACTGGCCTTGGTGCTTGCTAGCAAAGAGGTAGTTATACAGCGCAGTTCTTACACCACCAATATGTAGCGGCCCTGTAGGACTAGGGGCAAACCTTACTCTTACTGGTTGTCGCATGGAGGTACTGTTTGCACAAAGGTAAACGTGTAAGCCAGAATCAGCTATATAGTCGATCCTGCTTTTATACGCTAAATGGCTATCTTAGATTTCAAAGACTAGATATAAGCTAGCATATTTTACCAGAAAATCGTAATTATGCCCCAAAAACTTGGAGAATACTTTGTGAGTTGAAACAGTTACCAGGCATTGCGAAAGGCCAGAGCAAAATCAATAGTTTTCATTAGGCCAATCTCCAAACCAAGTCTAGGTAAGAGGCGCTAAATGGTAGCAGGACAATTTGTTTCTATCCTTAGTTAACACCATTCCAACTAAACTAAAGACTGCGTCTTTATGGCCATGTTTGTTAAGGTTTAGTTGAGCCTATTAAATTTGTCAGAGTGAAATCGTTTTCTTAAAGACGTTTTGTAATAATCTATATAAAAAAATACTGACGAGTAGACTTGACTGAACTACGACGGATCTTTCCTTATTTAATGCTTATTTTAAAAATTTATAAAAATGAAGACCTATGAAGCGGTTACTAGTCTTTAGTATTTTATTTTGTATGCTTCATAGCGTTCAAGCTAGACTTTTCTTAGGGACTCTGCCCAAAGACCAAATGATCGATATACTAGTAGATTTAGAACTTGCTA
>JBCCHM010000134.1:0-2397 GCA_039028755.1 Bacteroidota bacterium
GTTGGGTAGAAGATTTATCAGATAGCTGACCTGGCTTAACTCCTCCCTGCATAAGCTGTTCTCTCAATACTGCATTTTCATGCAATAACTTCTTATAAGCTTCTCGCAGGGAGGAATAGCTTTTTATCTCATTGATGTAACTATAAATACTTCCTATTATGTAATTGGTGGTATTGAGCTGTTTAGCCTTCTCATAGGACTGGTGATTAAAGATTAGCAATACACTTATAAGCTCCAGTAATATGAAAATAACTAAATTTCTATACTCGTATAAAAAACGGAGTAGCCTTTTCATAGCGATACGAGTATCAATGGTGCTATTTCATGAGTACACTTTTATAAGCTTCTATTTTTTTAAGGGCGATACCAGTACCTCGCACTACGGCTTGTAGGGGGTTCTCTGCTGTATGTACTGATAGCTTAGTTTTTTGTGCTATCCTTTTATCTAGCCCTCGCAGAAGTGCTCCACCGCCTGTCAAGTGAATGCCTCGATCATAAATGTCTGCAGATAGCTCGGGCGGAGCCTCTTCTAGAGCTCTTAGAATAGCTTCTTCTATTTTTGCAATAGACTTATCTAGTGCAGGGGTAATTTCTTCATGGCTTACTTGTACTACTTTAGGCGTGCCTGATAGGAGGTCTCTTCCACGAACTTCAAACTTATCTGGTGGACTTTCTAGTTCTTTTAGTACAGCGCCTACTTCGATTTTAATTTTTTCTGCTGTTCTTTCTCCAATGAGCAGATTATGCTGTTTGCGCATATATTCTAGAATGTCTGTATTAAAGACATCCCCAGCAACCCTGATAGATTGGTTACATACGATACCTGAGAGGGTGATAACAGCGATCTCTGTTGTTCCGCCTCCAATATCTACAATCATAGATCCCACGGGTTCTTCTATGCTCACTCCAATTCCAATAGCTGCTGCTATTGGCTCATAGACCATGTACACCTCTTTAGCACCCGTATGCTCTGCAGAATCTTTTACAGCTCTTTTCTCTACATCTGTAATGCCAGATGGGATACAAATAACCATTCTATGAAACAATGGGGTAAAAATTTTCCATTTGTCATTATTAACCATCTTGATCATACCCCGAATCATCAGTTCAGCAGCTTGATAGTTAGCAATTACACCATCTTTAAGCGGCTTGATAGTCTTGATATTATCATGCGTTTTTTCATGCATCTGCATAGCCTCCCTGCCAATAGCAATTACCCTACTAGTATTTCTATCTATAGCTATGATAGAAGGCTCGTCTACAACGACCTTGTCTTTGTGTATGATTACTGTATTAGCTGTTCCTAGATCAATAGCTAGATTACTATACAGAAAGTCCCCTATACTCATTGCTTTAATATTTACACTACCATTACCCAGTGGTAGTTAGCTACGCTGCTTTTTTCTAGAATTATTTACGCTGTAAAAGTATTGTTCAGAAGCCTGACATCAAATGTTATCGTTATGCGTCACTAATTCTTTGCAAACTGCAAAAGTCTGAACCCATCTCTATCAAACACGCCATAAGTAAAGTGTCTGACCCAATCGCCTACGTTATAGTAAGTACTTGCTGCATGTATAGAGGCTTGATAGGGAAGATGCGTATGACCAAATATATAAAAGTCATGGTGTAGATACGGCTCTATCAGCTCTTTACAGGAACTAAAAATAGGATCTTTTCTTTGCGTAGAAGCACTTGCAGCGCTCCGTCTATGGATCTTGTTGGATATACAGCGTGCTAGTGGTATCCCAGCTCTAGGATGGATCTTACTAAAGATCCACTGAAAAATAGGACTATTATAGATCAGTTTCTTGATTATCCTATAGTTTTTGTTACCACTCAGCTCATCTCCATGCCCTACTAAAAATTTTTTGCCATTAACAGTCATTGAGGCATTATTGCTCAATACGGCAATATTGAGTTCGTTGATGAAATAATCGCGTGCCCAAAGGTCGCGATTGCCGACTAAAAAGTATACAGGGATGTGCTGGTCTGTAAACGATGCTAACTTGCCTTGGAGCCTAGCGAATCCTTTGGGGATTACATGCTTATACTCAAACCAGAAATCAAAAACATCTCCTAGTAGAAATAGAGCATGAGCTTCCTGCTGGATACTATCCAGCCAACTAACGATCTTTTTTTCTCTCGAGTGTGTGGCTATATGGTTGGGGTTTCCTAAGTGGAAGTCAGAGGCAAAAAATATTTTCTTGTGTTTAGGTAATGGTGCTAGGTGTATGGTGGCTATACCTAAGTCTTTCTTTTTCAGCTGCTTCAATGTCTGCCCACTAAATACTATGAGTTCCTATCTTTTATAAGAATGGAAGCGTACGGTATCTGGTCCTATGTTGTAGTGGTGTATTATATTTGAAGCCTAACTAACAAAAACTATGGGACAAA
>JBCCHM010000135.1:0-2371 GCA_039028755.1 Bacteroidota bacterium
CATAAACTCAACCCTACATTGCCTAAAGATGCAGCAATGTCAGGATGGTCTTGTTCCTTATAAAGCCGCTGCCTCATGTCTAATGCCTGCTTGTGATATTTTAGAGCCTCTTGATAGCTACCTAACTCTCCTAAAATGTACCCTACATTATTTAAAGACTTAGCAATGTCAGGATGGGCTTTATCCTTATAAAGTCGCTTAAACATCTCTAATGCCTGCTTTTGATATACTACAGCCTCCTGTTCATTGCCTAATTCCCCTAAATTCCAACCCACATTGTTTAAGGACTTAGCAATTTTTGGATGGTCTTGGTCCTTATGGAGCCTCTTAGACATGCTTAAAGCCTGCTTGTGATATTGTAAAGCTTCCTGGTGGCTACCTAAGTACCCTAAACCCCAGCCTATATTGTTTAAAGACTGAACAATGCTTGGATGATCTTGGTCCTTATGGAGCCGTTTTTTCATGTCTAATGTTTGCTTGTGATATTGTAAAGCTTTCTGATAGTTACCTAATTGTCCTAAACTGCGTACCAAATTGTTTAAGGATTCAGCAATGTCTGGATGATCTTGTCCCGAATAGCGCTGTTGGGCTATTGATAGTTGCTTTTCACGCCAGCTTACTCTTTCCTTAAATAGACAAGCTACTTTACAAGCCTTCGCCAAATACTTAGTCAATACATACGCTTCTTGCGCTTCTTGAGGACACTGGGTGATCGCTAGCCTTGCAAAGAGTATCCTGCCATGTGGCAACAGAGAATTCCATTTGGCAGCGTTTTGATACGCCTTCTCTTCATCGCCTACATAGTCAACCAACCTATTGATTAGGCTCGTGAGTGTAGGCTGAGGATATAAGTGTCTGATCATTAGCTGCACTGTAGCATGGATGTAGACTTGTTGGGCAAATCTGTCCCACTGAATCAAAGAATATTTTTCTAGCAAGGATAAAGCTGCCCGGGTCTTGCGCTTGAATGGACTGGCATCCTTCCTATCCCACGTCAACAACCACTCCACGGGAATGCCTTTCGGATCAAGGTAGGCCAGTTGGCTGATGAGCTGCAGAGCCTGCGGGTCTTGGGCTTCTTTTCCTAACTGCTCTAGACTGATTTTGAATACATACAAGGCACTCTTGTCGTAGACTATGCGCGCATGAGGATCTTCTGATAGCAAGTCGAGCAACGTCTGGTCTTGCTTGTCGACCGTATAGTGTTGCATAGCAGTTAAGAGTTCTTCTGGACTAAGCCCCTGCCTGCCTAGCGTGCTGAAGAGTTGTACTAACGTTAATGGATAACGGGGCGCCACTTTTAACAAGGACTGCAATGCCCCCTCTTCTTGCTTGCTTTGCCCATAGCCAAACTCTTGGGCCAAGGCCAGAGCCTCTTCCTCGCTGAAAGGATCCATCAGCAAAGGCTTCATGGGCCACGCACCTACACTGCTGTTCCTAGAAGTAATCAGCACATGGCCTTGCTCCAAGGGCAAAAAGTCTTGGATTACCTCAATATCCGGGGCATCATCAAAAACATAGAGGCAGTGGCGGTCTTTTAAGTAGGCGCGTACGGTTTGTACTGCCTGTTTCAGATCCTTTTTATCTACATAAATGCCTAACCCCTCTGCCATGCGCAAGTAAGCATCCAGAAGTTTTTCCTCTGACTCGGCAGGAATCCAAAACACATGGACATAGCGTTGGTCTTCTACTTGCTGTTTGACCATCCTCAGGGCTAACTGGGTTTTGCCTATCCCTCCAGGGCCTGTAATTGGGGGAGCTAGGATGCGCTCCTGGTTGGCCTGAAAAGATTGCTTTAACTTTCTCAGTTCTTGCTCTCTACCTACGAAAAATGAGACTGCAGGGGGGGGTAAAAGATTGGTAGTGTGTAGGGAAGTAAGTCTTCCCACCGCCTGCGCTAGCCCTGGATTATCTAGAACAGTACTGAGCAACTGGTCACAGACAAGCCGCAGATCTGTTTCATAAGGAATATGAACCTGCCCGGTTTGTTGATTCCATTGGACAGCTTGTAGCCACTGCGCTTTTTCAGCTACTTTAGCATGGGCCTTAGAACCTGCATGTAGTTTCTTCAAGAACTGCCGGGCGGTCTCTGGAAAGTGGCGAATGTGTAACTGGCTAGGGGTAAAAGGCGTGGTATTGTAGTGATACTTGAAAGCAAGGTCAAACGCATCCTCTTCTGTTTTCGCATAGGGCTTGGGATGGTATCGGTTGACTTGCTTGGCAAACTTAAAAAAGCCACTGTACTCCCCTAAGGCTTCTTGGTTGATACATTTTTTGGCTAACTGGCATAACGCCAGGATGTCATTGATTATATCTCCTGTAATGATCTTTGCTGCTAGATTTAAACTTTTCTTAGAAACCAACGGCCAAC
>JBCCHM010000136.1:0-2370 GCA_039028755.1 Bacteroidota bacterium
CCTGAACAAATCCGAAGAAGGAATTCCACCAAGTCATGCCCGTACTTGCCAGCTGCTCAAAACCATCAGCGGCTGAAACGGCGAGTGCAGTCGCACCAGAAAACCCATCGACAGGGGTCCAAATAGCATCGCCCGACATTTGGGCCGGATAGGCGAAGTAAAGAAAGGCGCGTCCCGTAAGGGCTGGATTGAGGAAGTTTTTGCCTGTGCCGCCAAAAACCTTTTTCAGAATCGCTTCGAAAGCTTGACTATGATTCATAGCTAGATCAGCCAGTACTTTCCTATTTAAGTTGACATCACTTGCTTGTAGTTTACCCATGAATTGTGAGTAGCTCATCCCCTGCATTCTAGCAGCTGCATTGATTCGTTGAATCCAAAGCGTTCTAAACGCCCGCTTCTTAACTTTACGATCTCTATAGGCATATTGTAGCCCTCGTTCTACTGCATTTTTAGCTATAGTCCATACGTTTTTTCTCCTACCCCAATAGCCTTTGGCTAGCTTTAGGACTCTCTTTCTACGTGCTCTGGAAGCAACTGTATTAACTGCTCTTGGCATTTTTTATCTTGTTTTCGTTTTCAGTATAGTTTTACCTATACGTGTAGTAATTTACGTATCCTAGACTTATCTGCCTCGTGAACCAGACCCTTGTGCGTAAGTCTTCTTTTTTGCTTAGTCTGCTTTTTGTCTAGCAGGTGGTTCTTAAAAGCATGCTTACGCTTGATCTTCCCGGTTCCTGTTAGGCTAAATCTTTTCTTAGCTCCTGAATGTGTTTTTATTTTTGGCATTTTATCTATATTATAGAGTTACTAACTCAACACCCTAGCCCCTGCGTCACTTTTAGTCCTAGTGCTACTAAGCGGAATTGTTTCTTTATTTTTTAGCAGCTTTTGGCGTTACAAACAGATGCATTCGTCTTCCTTCTAACTTGGGTAGCTGCTCTAGTTTGCCATAGTCTTTAAGCGCTTGGGCGAACTTGAGTAGAAGTAGCTCACCTCTCTCTTTAAATATAACTGTTCTGCCTGCAAAGTGCACATATATTTTTACTTTTGCACCTTCTTGGAGGAAGCTAATAGCATGCTTTAATTTAAATTTAAAGTCGTGTTCATCTGTATTAGGGCCAAGTCGTATCTCTTTGATGACTGTCTTTTGCGTCTTTGCCTTAATTGCTTTTTGTTTTTTTTTCTGCTCGTATTTGAACTTGGCGTAGTCAATTATCTTGCATACAGGTGGGTCGGCATTAGGGGATATTTCTACTAGATCTAACTTCTGATCTTCTGCCATCCTGAGTGCCGCAGCAAGTGTATATATGCCTATTTCTACGTTGTCACCTACTACCCGTACTTCAGGCGCGGTTATCTTTTGATTGACGCTGTAGGGCTCTACTATCTTTCTACGAAATCCTGGTTTATTTTTTGTACTAATAGCTATATGATTTATAAGTTTCTAATTATAGATTTTTAGGTTGGTACTGTGCAAATATCCCAAAATATTCTGTGTCTTAAAACAATTAGGAACCACTTAGCATTTTCTTTCAACTAATATATTCTATCATGCTAAGATGAATGTCCTCAACAATCGCTTGTACTAACCTTTCCATAGGCATACCTCCTTGATCGCCTATACCGTGCTTTCTCACCGCAACTTTACTCTCAAGCTGCTCTTTCTCTCCTACAATAAGCATATAAGGGATCTTGCTCAGCTCAGCATCTCTAATTTTTTTGCCTATTTTTTCATCTCGGTGGTCTACAAAGCCTCTTATGTCTTTGTCTATCAAGGTATGATAGACCTTGTCAGCATAGGCAGCATATTTTTCAGAGATAGGTAGTATAGCCACCTGATCAGGGGTAAGCCATATAGGCAACCTTCCGCCTGTGTGTTCTAATAAAATGGCGATAAAGCGCTCTAAAGAACCGAAAGGTGCTCTATGAATCATTACTGGCCGATGTTTCTGATTGTCGGCTCCAGTATACTCCAAGTTAAACCGCTCAGGCAGCTGATAATCTAGCTGTACAGTACCTAACTGCCATCGCCTACCCAGGGCATCCCTAACCATAAAGTCTAGCTTAGGGCCATAGAAAGCAGCTTCGCCGAGCGCCTTTGTAGCGCTTAGACCCTTTTCTGTCACTGCTTCCTGGACGGCTTGCTCAGCCTTTTTCCAGTCTTGGCTCTTGCCTATGTATTTGGCTGGCTGGTCAGGGTCTCTAAACGATAGCTGAGCTGTATAGTCAGTAAACCCAAGCACCTCAAATATATACAATACTAAGTCTATTACCTTAGAAAACTCTTCCTTTACTTGGTCAGTACGGCAGAAGATATGGGCGTCATCTTGAGTAAAGCATCGGGCACGCGTCAATCCGTGCAATTCACCG
>JBCCHM010000137.1:0-2369 GCA_039028755.1 Bacteroidota bacterium
AATAGTGGAGTTAGAGACAATTTAGCTAGGTTTAATCGAAGAGGGAATCGCTTCTCTAAGTCATGGATAATGTTTAATGCTACTCTATTGTTGTTCTTTAATCAGGGTATGATAAATCTATCAGTATAGTGTAATTACTCCTTGTAAGGGAGCCTTTATCCACTTGCCTACGCTACTTTGAGCAATACCGTATTGATGGGCAATCTGAGGTAAGGTTAGCTTTTCCCATAAAGCTTCAAGAGCTACCTTACTCTTAAATGATGCGGTGTAGTTGCGACGTTTGGTCATGGTTTGTACTTCGTTTTGGTAAAGTAACATTCCTTAGACTATTCCCTAAATAGATGAATTATCTAGAGGGAAAAGCTATATTAGGTGTGGAAAGCTTTTGGAGTTTTGCAAAAGAAGAATAGTTTAATTTAGTGGACTGCGGGGAAAAAGCTTCTATTTGCACTTAAAAGAAACTGAGTTTAGATTTAATAATGGGCATGAGGATTTATATCAAATTTTGTTGTAGAAACTTAGAAAATATCCACTCTAAAGTTCACTAGACCCTAATATATTACCCGACTATTATGACGTTACCAAATACTAGGCTAGCTTTGAAGTAGTAAGGTATACAGCTATGGCAATATAGTATGGCGCAAGGAGATGCAGCGTAGGCAGCTATGGCTTACAGGATAAGTCTATAGTTCTTGTTGTAGTGCAAGTCATAAGTGCTGCTTCTACTAGCATTCAGTGGTCAAGTAATCACTGTAAATTAGCAGCGGCTGGCCGATCATCATTCAAATTTTTGAGAAATAGCTCTAGGCTATATTCGTCTGGTAGCAAGACTTCGCGTGCTTTGCTGCCTTCAAAAGGGCCTACGATGCCTGCTGCTTCTAGCTGGTCAATGAGCCTACCAGCTCGGTTATAGCCTAGCTTCAACTTTCTTTGGATCAAGGAGGTACTGCCTTGCTGGTGTGCCACTATTAATCTTGCTGCTTCTTCAAACAGAGGATCACTTTCGCCTAGGTCTAGGTCTGCTTTGTCATTGTCCTCTTCCTCATAGGCTGGTAGTAAGTAAGCTGATTCGTAACCTCGCTGGGAGCCTACATAGTCACAGATATGCTCTACTTCTTGGGTGTCTAAGAAGGGGCATTGTAAGCGTGTAATCGCTGAATTCATAGCAAGTAGCATATCTCCCTGGCCGATTAGCTGTTCTGCACCTCCTGTATCTAAAATAGTCCTAGAGTCGATCCGAGAGGTTACTCTAAATGATATACGTACCGGAAAGTTAGCCTTAATAATGCCTGTAATGACATTCACTGAGGGTCTTTGGGTAGCCAACACTAGGTGTATACCAATAGCTCTAGCCAGTTGTGCTAGCCTAGCAATAGGTGTTTCTACTTCTTTGCCAGCTGTCATCATCATATCAGCAAACTCATCTATAATTAGCACTATATAAGGAAGGAAGCGGTGGCCTTCTTTTGGACTGAGTCTGCGTTGGATAAACTTCTCATTATACTCTTTGATGTTCCTAGTTCCTGCTTGCTTGAGTAGCTCATACCGAATATCCATCTCTAGGCACAAAGAATTTAGCGTGTTCACTACCTTTTTAGTCTCTGTGATAATAGGCTCTTCGCTGCTAGGTAGCTTGGCTAAGAAGTGACGCTCTAGCTTGGTGTATAAAGAAAGCTCTACCTTTTTAGGATCTACAAGCACTAGTTTGAGCTGTGAAGGGTGCTTCTTATAGATCAAAGAAGCTAACACTACATTGAGGCCTACAGACTTACCCTGCCCCGTAGCACCTGCTATCAGCAAATGTGGCATGCGTGCTAGGTCTGCTACTAACCCTTCATTAGCGATAGTTTTGCCTAGTACGATAGGTAGGTCCATACTACACTTCATAAACTTATCAGTGGCTAGCATACCTCTCAGTGGCACCATCTCTCGATGCTTATTAGGTACTTCAATACCTATAGTTCCTTTGCCAGGAATAGGCGCGATGATGCGAATACCTAGCGCGGCAAGGTTCAAAGCGATGTCGTCTTCTAGATTCTTGATTTTAACAATCTTAATGCCTGCTTCTGGTATAATCTCATAGAGTGTGACTGTAGGGCCGATAGTAGCCTTGATACTAGCGATACCAATCTTAAAGTCGGTCAGCGTTTTGACGATTTTATCCTTATTCTGCGCTAGCTCTTCTGGGCTTACTTCTTGTTTAGCTTGGTCATGCTCATCTAGCAAGTCAATGGTTGGGTACTGATAGATTGGAGTTGCACTCTAATAACAGAGTTCGAATGCTCTTTACCAGGTATTTTCAGCACAATGAATTCATTTCACACAAATTCTCTCTCAGAAAGCATGGCTATGGTTGAGTGACAGCTGGG
>JBCCHM010000138.1:0-2338 GCA_039028755.1 Bacteroidota bacterium
AATATATCAAAAACAAAGGAGGGTATAATGGGAGTTACTCAGGAACTACGTCAAGAATTCTTACAAGAAGGAAGTGCAGTTAGGTATACAAACCAAGGCTGCAGCAATAGCTAAGAGCATGTTAAAAGATAATGAGCCTAAAGAGAAGGTGATCAGGTGGACAGGTTTAGACTATAGGCAAGTAGAAAAATTGTTTCAGGAGCTGAACCATTAGTGTAAGGAGCTATAATGGCCTATTATATCCGAAGCTAGCCAAATGCTCGCCTCAGAACAACGCAGGCAATTAGATATGAATTACTGCTTAGCTAAGAAGGCCTCAGCAACTATGCTACCAGTTTCGAAAACAATAGCTAAGTGTAAAAACAGACACTATACCTATGATGCGCCCATAGGACCTAGGATAGGCCTTCTCCTACTCTAACAATTATAGGTATATCTTTCAGGACATGTATGCTTGCTAAACCCATGATGACTTATTTTAAAGGCTAACTATATGGGTTATTTTGCTGAGTATCGTAGGCATTGTAGTGGCTATGGAGGTCATTGAGTAAATAAATATAGCCTCTTAATAATATAGATCCTGCTGATGCTTCATGCTTACACTCCTTTGGTGAGCTTTTTTACAGTTAAATACACCGTTAGTACGGTAGCCCCCACAGATAAAATGCTTACAAACACGGGGAAACCTAGTTGCAGGTATTGGTCTAATGCTAACCCTGACCAAGCCGACAAGCCTATGATAGCCATCATTTGAAAACTAAGGCTAGCATATTGTAGGTAGCTGCTAAAAAGCTTGTTACTTCTAGGAGGCTTGGCTTTCTTGCTGCGTCTTTTTTCGGGAAAAGCTACCATTAATTTTTTGTAGTGTGTTTTGACTCTCCAGTGCTACTTGCTTGGCTTGGCTATCCATCTTACACTTACCATTGAACTTAGCTCCTTCTTCAAATACCAGCTTGTTGGCAATGATATCCCCCTGAACAATCGCGGTAGGCTTTAGGATAAGTAGGCCTGATACTTCGATGGTTCCCTGTACTTCGCCTCCAATCTCTGCATTTTGTGCTACAATACCTCCTTTTATCCATGAGGTACTGCTTAGCACTACCTTAGCTTTTGTAGTGATCTCTCCTGTGATTTTTCCTTCTACCCTAAGGTTCCCTACGGTGTTCAAGTTCCCCTCTAAACTCGTCCCCTTGCCGATGATATTGCTTGAGTTGCTGATTGCTACTTCTTTCAATTCTTTTTTACTGTTATTAAACATAGTCGCTTTTTTCTAAGTCTAGAAAGTGATAAAATTTTCAGGATTCACAGCATTGCCTTCATACCAGATTTCAAAGTGTAGATGAGGTCCTGTAGAGAGCTCTCCTGAATTGCCTATAATAGCTATGACTTCGCCTCCTTTTACAAAGGAGCCCGCCTTCTTTAGTAAAGAAGCATTGTGCTTATAAATAGAGGCTAAGTTCTTGCTATGCTGTACAGCTATAACCCAACCTGTCTCTACTGTCCAAGAAGAAAAGATAACCATGCCATCTGCTATACACTTAATAGGCTCATCCTCTTTAGCTACAATGTCTACGCCGTAATGTTCAATTCTAGGATTAAAAGGTGTGGTAATGATGCCTTCTATAGGCGTAAAGAAAAAAAGTTCCTGCAGGTCATTAACAGCGCCATGGGAGGTAGCTAGTAAAGTTGATTCGTGCTCCTCAAACTCTTTACGTAAAGAGGCATCAGCCTCTGCTAATGCTTCTAACTGATGAGGGTTTGCTGGTACTTCTTCTTGTATTATATCACTATCAGCCTCTTCTAGTGCGTACACAGGCTCTTCCTCGCCCTTTACGATACTTTGTATCAGTTTAATGAATTTATCCTGCTCTGTGCTTTGGCCTCCTAGAGCTTCTACATCTGCCAATAGTTGAATAAGCTTCTTTGAGTTCTCCTGCTCTATGTAAGCAGGATTAAGCCACTTGGCAAGAATTGTATTGGCTAATAATAGACTGAAAGCCAATAAGATAGTAGAGGTAATAGAAGCTAAGATAATGAGCTTAGTATAGTTAAAGCCCACGGTATATTTATCTGCTAAGTCCTCCTCATTACGAATGATGAGCTGGTAACGTGTTGTGAGCCAGTTAGAAAATATTTTTTTACTCCCCAAGACTGTGACTGTTCGGTGCTTAACAAAAGTAAGTATTTTCTATGTACTGAGGCTAGTGCAAAATAGCTCATGCCCTCTGGGGCTTCTTTAGAGGCAGTAACTTTTAAAGGTGCCAGTCCTTAAAACTGGCAATAACCTGATGGGCAGCCATAGAAAATTATTGCACTATCGAAGATTATCACCTTTGGA
>JBCCHM010000139.1:0-2275 GCA_039028755.1 Bacteroidota bacterium
CAAACACGGTTGATCTATGGCCTGTAGTCGAAATCCCAGATCGATATCTTCGAGGTACATAAAATAATCCGTATCGAAGCCGCCGACTTTACGCAACTGGAAGAAGATATGACGCGCACCACCGCTATCTCTCTGAACCACAATTGGCGCAGCAAGCGCCATATCATCGACTTTAATAATACTTTTTTTACAGAAGCAAGTACATGGCTTGTGGGGCACTTACAAGAGAAACTTGAAGAAATAGAAGACGATATACTGAGGCAGACATTAGCTGCGCTAGCTCAACAACTAGGCACTGCTTATCAGGACGTCTACCAGCATATACCCCACAGCTGCATGCAGGATGATCAGGGTTATGTCAATATTACATTACTAGCAGATGAGCAAACAGAGTCAGGACAAATGCTAAGCTGGCGGGAGAAGGTCAAGGCTCGCCTACCACTACTGATCGAGGCACTACAACGGGATGGATTTGCGCTAAAAGACATTGCAATTTTGGTGAGAAACAATATAGAGGGTCGTGAGCTTCTCCAGACTTTACTGACTTATCAACAATCGGCACAAGCCCAGCTAGGATATAGGTACGACGCTATCTCAGCTGAGTCTTTATACCTCGGCCATAGTCCTTGGGTAAACATACTCGTCAATGCACTCAAGTGCTTAGCAGACAAACAAGACTGCCTAGCTCAGGCTGAACTGATCTACCTCTACCAACTACACGTATGCCAGGAAGCACACCCCCTACTCCACAATTACTTTCAAGCAGCTACCCAAGAAGAAGGATATAAGCAGCACTCCCTGCTGCCTCAGGCGTTCTTAGCAGAACGCGCCTACCTAAAACAGCTGCCCTTGTACGAGTGTATAGAAGCCTTGATAAGCATCTTTCAACTGCAACGTGCAGAAGCAACCCCTTTTATACAAGCCTTCCAAGATGAGGTGCTGGCCTACAGCCAAAAAAAAACTGCTGATAGCCATCACTTCTTAGCTTGGTGGAAAGAGAGAGGGCATAAGCGTAGTATACCCCGCGTGGAGGGGCAAGATGCTATTTCTATCATGACTATTCACCAAGCTAAGGGCTTACAGTTCAGAGCTGTAATCCTTCCTTTCTGTGAGTGGGCTTTTGACCATAATGCTCAAAAGCCGCCTATAATTTGGTGTGCCACCCCTACCCCACCCTTTTCAGCTTTTCCCACCTTACCCCTCCGCTACACTAGGAGCCTAAAGGATACAGTATATGTACGCGATTACTATGAAGAACATATGCAGGCTTATCTAGACAACCTTAATTTGCTTTATGTGGCCTTTACAAGGCCAGAGGATCGGTTATATGCCTTTGCTAGGCGCCCCAGTAGGGGAGAACTCAAAACCACGTCAGATTTATTGTACCACATTTTTGAACAAAGTCAGCAGCAGCTTGACCACGACTTGGCTAAGTCAAAGGCTTACTTGCTTTGGAAAGAACACTGGCACCCTTCAGCCAATACCTTAGAAGTAGGAAAGGCAACACCTATAGTGAGCTCTTCATCGCAAGCTACCGCCGTAGACACTTATCCCTACCTGACTAGTGGCTGGAGAGATAGGCTTGCTGTACAGCCTAATCATACTCTAATGCCCGCTGGAGCTACCCTAGGGGTAGGCCAGGCGGGCCAGAGCGAACTAGTACGCTATATGCTAGCTAGGCTTCAAAAAGAAGCCCAGCTCCGGGAAGCGCTAGCTACCTTGCAGGTAGCACAAGGCTTGAGCCAAGCTGAGGTAGATAATTTAGCCCAGCATATTGAAGAGCTATGGCGCAATCCTACTATCAAGGCTTGGTATGATGGTACCTGGACAGTCAAGCACGACGCCTCCATCATCTCACCTAGAGGTAAGGTGTACCAACCTGATAGGATTATGACTCAAGGAGCAACAGCGATAGTAGTATGCTTTATAGCAGGCCCTGAGCAAGGTCAATCCCATGAGCAAGTACAAGCCACAGCTACCCTACTCCGTGAGATGGGGTATAATCACGTACAAGCCTATTTGCTCAACCTAGAGGGTAAACTATCGACTAAGACTCTGCAATGCCTGGTTCCAAAGTAAAACGCTTAGACTTAACAGCAGATCTCTCGCACTCTTGCTCCCATATACATATGATATATTCATAGGGTATCAACCCCTTAAGCAACTTCAGCCGCGCAGGATTATATTCCAGCACAAAGCTAGCTCAATGCTCCTTCAGCCGCTGACGCCTAGGATAATAGTAACGTTTTAAGCAAGAATGCCCCCCTTGCCTCAA
>JBCCHM010000140.1:0-2267 GCA_039028755.1 Bacteroidota bacterium
CATCAAACCCTGCGGGTACAAGCCTATTTTTGTATAGCGAGGTGAATTGTCCTGCTAAAAGGTAGACCAGTGGAATAGAACCTTGGTTGTATAAAGCTGGATCAGGGGCTTTTCTGAGTGCTTCCAAATCTACATGCACGGGTGTGGCCAATCTTCTAGTATAATTAGAAGTAAATACGAGCGGTGTTTTGACTACTCCCTCTACCTTTACCGTATCTAGGCTGCTAACAAACTGCGTGTAGAGGGCATCCATGTTTTTGGTGATCAAGTGGGTTGAGAAGTTATTGAGGATAGGAAAGAAAGGCCAAGAGAGAAACCTGAGTTGAGGCTGATTGCCCAGCTTGCCGACTACAACAGGATAAACTCCTGCATGCAAGTCCTGCACTAAATCTTGGTTGATCCTTATCCCATACCTAAATAACTGGTCATCTAGACCCAGGTTTAGCGGAAAAGCAAAAGCTTCGCCACTACGTAGGCTATCCATATCTATACGCAGCCGATCTAGAAAAAATAGTACTTTACCCCCTTGCATGATGTATTGATCTAATAAGTACAGCTCATCTTCTGAGAAGGGTTGCTGGGGCTTAGTAATGAGCAGAGCACTATAGGTTGATAAGGGTGACTCTCTAGCCAGCATTACCTCGTGCAGCTCGTAATGCTCGCTGAGTGCTTGTGTAAGTCCGCTAAGTTGTCTCGCATTAGGCTCACTATGCCCCTTTACTAAACCCACTTTCGTGCGCACCTTATTGACTAGCTTGGCTAGCGCCTTTGTTAGCTCATACTCTAACCCATCTATAGACTGGCTGATCATCTGTGTTGCATCGGTCATGCTATTTCCTTTAAGCAGCATAACTCCTACCTCTTGCTCCTTGTAAGTAACCAATGCCCCTGGGTAGATAAGCTTTTCTATTCGCTGACCATGCTCCTGCATATATAGATTAGTAGGCTGTATACCCCTTTCTGATAGCTTTTTAAAAAGCTTTTTTCGCCTCTCTATGGGTTCTGTATTTAAATCTACTATTTGGTAGTGGATAGGGCGATTGGCATATGCCTTGAGTGCTTCTAATAACTCTTTAGTAGCACGCTGTAATTGTCTAAACTCCATGGGTAGATCACCTGCTAAGTATACTGTTACATATAGGTCTCCGTCTAGTTTACCTAGCAGCTTCTTAGTAGCTGGGTGGATGCTATGGCGTTGATCTTCAGTTAAATCTATGCGCACCCAAAAACGATTTGCTAGCAAGTTAATAAGTCCTATACCTACTGTGAGTAGCAGCAGCCAGGGCTTATTTCTATGCTTACGCTGTTTTTTTTTCACCTTTTATGGCTTAGAAATAAACCAGTAGCTGAAAGTAGGACAGTAATGGCACTGGCAAAGTAGCAGATATCGCGTAAATCAATCACGCCCCTGCTCAAGGCTTTGTAGTGATAGCACATACCGAGCTGGGCTATCAGTAGGGAGTAGCTTTTCCAGGTTTTTAAAGTAGTCCAAGCATCAAACCCTTGGTACAACAAAAAGCACAGCAAAGCGCCTAGTAGAAAGGCAATGACCTGGCTATCAGTAAGTGCAGAAGTCCCCAGACCTATAGCTGCAAACACAGCTGCTAGCAACATCAAACCAAGGTATGAGCCTAGCACAGCTGCTGTATCGATGTTACCGATAGGGCTAGCTAGATAGTAGATAGAAAAGTAATAGATGCCAGTAAGCAATAATGTTGCGGAGATGATGGCCAAACTAGCAAAATATTTTCCCAGCATAAGCTGGGTTGGTGTGAGTGAGCTGGTCAGCAAAACCTCTAGGGTACCTGTTTGCTGCTCCTCTGCTATTAAGCGCATTGTGATGGCAGGTACTAGAAACATCAATACATAAGGCCCCAACTGAAAGAGTAGCTGTAGATCAGCATAGCCTGTATCCATCACATTGGTCGCTGGGAATACCCACATCCATAGGTCTATCAAGATGAGAAAAAAACCTATTATAACGTAGGCCATCAACGAACTAAAAAAAGCATTAAGTTCTTTTTGAAAAACAGCAAGCATAGGGCTGGCTACCTATTTATTGATTCAGCTGCCTACTTGATTCATGATCTGCCCGTGTAAGTTGCTGAAAGATCTCCTCTAAGGTTTCTTTTTTCTGTTCTAGCCTTTGTATGGTAAGGCTATTTTCCTGGGCAAAACGAAATAGCGCTTCATGCATACCCCTCTCCTATTAGCATAAATTTTACATTTATGTTTATCTAGTACCTGTACACGCGCTACATCTGCTA
>JBCCHM010000141.1:0-2258 GCA_039028755.1 Bacteroidota bacterium
CCAATATTTTTTAGTAGCAGGTGCCAGGTAGTAGATACCAGAGATAGCCATAAAGAACATGAAAAATACGATCACTAGCCTTGAACCTAGGATTAGGTTGATCTTAAACCGCGAGGCAATAAGGCCATAACTAATCATATAGTCTAGTATCTGACGAGCCACAATGAGTAGCATGATAGTGCAAAAAAGTACTAGGGCAAGTGCCAAAGTAAGTAAGGTAGCAATAGCCCTTTGTTTGAAATAGCCCCGCTGGTTCGGCATGGCTTCCTTATCAGAACGATTAAACGTCTTGACCAATGACATCATGCCATTGGTGGCTAGGTACAAGGTGGTGATAAAACCGAATGATAGTAACCCACTGCGCTGCTTGCTCACAGTATCTTGTATAGTAGGTATCAAAGCTTCATAAACGCTCTCAGGTATTATCTCCTTGAGAAGGAATAAAATTTTGAGTTCTAAGCCTGGTATAGGGATGTAGGGTATCAGCGTGAAGACAAAAATAGTAGCAGGGAAGATGGCTAAGGTAAAATTAAAAGCCAGTCCATAAGCATGTTCTAGGATATCGTTAGTACGCAGTCTGTACAAAAATTCTTCTAGAATACTGTACAACATCGCTTGCCGTTCACTTCGCTTGGTGTAAAACCTACTGCGGCATAGATGCATGCCATGTTTCATGACGCCATGTAATTTTGTCGGTCCTCTTTTCAATAGCATGAGTAGTGCTTTATTTACTAATATATACCGGCCTGGTTGAGCGCCCGCCGATAGCGCTCTCCATTATTTTTATGTTCACTAAAAGTCCTAGCAAAATAGTGGCAACCAGAGAAGTCTTCTTTAGCCGAAAAATACAGATAGTCGTGTTGCTGATGATTGAGTACAGCATCTATCATAGCAATAGGTGGTATAGTAATAGGGCCTGGCGGCAGCCCTTTGTAGAGATAGGTATTATACGGAGAGTCAATACGTTGGTACTTACGCAATACCCGCCGGGCCGAAGGATTTCCTACAGCGTGTAGTAAGGTAGGGCAAGATTGCAGGCGCATTCCCTTTCTCAGTCGGTTGAGGTATATGCCTGCAATAACAGGAGCCTCTTCGAGCCTATTAGTTTCTTTTTGTACGATAGATGCTAGTATCGTAACCTCTGTAGGCGTTAGCCCTATTTGCTTAGCTTTGTTCAATCGTTCTTGATCCCAGAATCGCTGGTATTCGAGGTACATTCTTTGAAATAACTCTTTAGGAGATATAGTCCAATATACCATATAGGTGTTGGGAATAAACATAGCCAAGACGTTATCCGTATTGAAGCCATATTGGCTGATGAAGACTGAGTCATCTAGGAGCTTTGCAAAATCTGCAGCCTTTATTCCAATATTTTGCGTAATTTTAGCAGACAATTCTGCTTTATTGTGCATATTATGCAGTACAATTTTGATAGGATCTTGCATGCCTGCCATCAAGATCTTGATAGCATCCCAGTTACCCATGCCTGGTTTTAGTTTATATGCCCCAGGCATAATCCTACGTTCGTATTTCATCAAACGCGCCAAAAGGCTAAAAGAAGCTGTATCTGCCACATAAGCTTCTTGGTAGAGGGAGTCTTGTAATGCACTAAAGCAAATGCCAGGCGGGATGACCAGCAGCTTGGCAGGCTTACCCACTAGTATGTTGGGCTTTTTGATAAGCCGGTAGCTAAATAGCAAGACGAAGATAACTAGTAGCGCAACAGCTATAGCAATAATAATGCGCATTCCTCTCTTGGCCATACTAGCTACGAAGATAAAAGGCGTTTAGCAACTTGTTGTGTCTATCCCATCTGCTAGGTGCAAAAAATGCTTGCTATGTGTTGTAAAAAATCGGTAAGAGTACTAATATTGCTCAACTTCATTCCTCCTTAGCTCAGTTGGTTAGAGCATCTGACTGTTAATCAGAGGGTCGCTGGTTCGAGTCCAGCAGGAGGAGCACCACGCTTAACTTATTAGCCGTAGCTACTCTTAAATAGAGCTAAGCTCATTCATGGCAACCCAGGTTCAGTATTTAGCTACCCATACTTCATTACATAGACGCAGCGTAGCTGCGGGTCTATGGTAAACTGTATACTCGATTCGCAAGGTAGCTTGCCTATATGTAAAAAACATATTGTAACTATTTATGAAAAAACATAGAGGAGAGATCCTAGAATTAGCTGTAAGAAGGAGCCCCTATTCTATCAAAAAGCTGGCGCAGGAGTTGCGTGTTAGTAGAAATACAATCTATAATAG
>JBCCHM010000142.1:0-2215 GCA_039028755.1 Bacteroidota bacterium
AAAAAAAGATACAGGCTGAAACCAAAGCTACTATTCGTTGTATTCCTCTAGATACTCCCCAAGAGCCAGGAGTGTGCATCTACACTGCTAGACCTTCCAAGCAACGGGTAGTATTCGCACAAGCCTACTAGATGTTGCTATCTATAGCAACCCTTTAAGAGCCCATAAGACCAGTAAAGAGGCTTTAGTTGTAAAACAATCTCCTTGCTGAGCAAAAATTCTCTATATATTGCTCTGGCTCTGATAAATTCGTAGCATGATTGAAAGAATAGTCACTACCAAGCCTAGCTAGCTGATCAGGCAGTCTCCTGCCCTAGGTGTATTTTAAGCCCTAGACAGATATATTAAGACTACGCTAGCAAGACTGTACAAAATGAACTAGATAAAGAAGCCATCTACCTTATCCTAATATCTATGAGCGAATTCAGTCACTTACATTGTCACACCCATTACTCGCTGCTAGACGGAGCAGCCAAAATCAAGGACCTACTCAGCAAGACCAAACAGCTAGGTATGGATGCTTTAGCTATCACAGACCATGGTAATATGTTTGGCGTACCTCACTTTGTAGTAGCAGCACAAAAAGAAAATATCAAGCCCATCATCGGGTGCGAATTTTACATTGCACCTGATATGCATGACTACAAAGACAAGACTCGATACCACCAACTCTTGCTTGCCAAGGACGAAGTAGGCTATAAGAACCTGGCTCGGCTATGCTCTATGAGCTTCATAGAGGGCTACTATTACAAGCCAAGAATCGATAAAAAGCTACTCCAAAAGCATGCTACAGGCCTGATTGCCACTACGTGCTGCCTAGCTGGTGAGATACCCCAAACCATTATCCGCAAAGGAGAGCAAGAAGCTGAAAAGGTATTTTTGGAATGGCTCCAACTATTTGGAACAGACTATTATATAGAGCTGCAGCGCCATGGACTCAAAGAGCAAGACTTGTGTAACGCAGTCCTACTCAAGTGGGCTAGAAAGCACCAAGTAAAAGTCATTGCCACGAATGATGTGCACTATGTAGAACAGCAACACAGCCTATCACAAGACATCCTACTATGCTTACAAACAGGCAAAGACTATGGTGACCCTAATAGGATGCGGTTTGAGCGTGATCAGTTCTTTTTGAAGTCACCCCAAGACATGGCTACCCTCTTCCAAGACATACCAGAGGCACTTGTTAACACCCAAGAAATAGTAGATAAGATCAATACCCCCTCCCTAGAGCGTGATGTGCTACTCCCTGTCTTTCAACTACCTCAAGGCTTCACTACCCAAGATGAGTACCTCAGACACCTGGCCATAACAGGAGCTAAGCAGCGATATGGTACCCTCATCCCTGAAGTAGAAGAACGCCTCAACCACGAGCTGGGCATCATCCAGGAGATGGGCTTCCCAGGCTATTTTCTGATTATACAGGACTTTATCAGCGCTGCCCAAAAGCTAGGTGTTGTAGTAGGTCCAGGAAGAGGCTCCGTAGCAGGCTCTGTAGTTGCCTACTGCATCGGTATCACCAGCATTGATCCATTCCACTATAACCTAGTCTTTGAGCGATTTTTAAACCCTGAGCGGGTGTCTATGCCTGATATCGACGTTGACTTTGATGACGAAGGTCGCCAAAAAGTGATCGACTATGTGGTAGATAAGTATGGGAGAAACCAAGTAGCCCACATCATTACCTTTGGTAGCATGGCAGCTAAGTCTGCTATCCGTGATGTAGCGCGCGTTTTGAGTCTACCACTTGGCAGGGCTAACCATATGGCTAAGCTCGTACCAGAGAAGCTTGGCACTACCCTGTCACAAGCCTTTGTGGAAGTACCAGAGCTGGCTGAACTTAGGAAAGATACCAATAAGCTTGAGGGAAAAGTTTTAGCACTAGCTGAAACCTTAGAAGGCTCTGCTAGACATACAGGCGTCCATGCCGCTGGCATCATTATCGCTCCAGATGACCTCCTCGACCATATCCCCGTAAAAACAGATAAAAACTCATCCCTACTCGTAACACAGTACGATGGTTCTGTAGTAGAGCGTATGGGTATGCTCAAGATGGATTTTTTAGGTCTAAAGACCCTATCTATCATCAAAGATGCCCTAGCACTTATTGAGAAAAACCATGGTAAGAAAATCGACCTTGATAAGCTTCCTCCATACGATGAAAAAATTTTTGCCCTATATCAGCGAGGCGATACCATAGCTACCTTCCAGTTCG
>JBCCHM010000143.1:0-2161 GCA_039028755.1 Bacteroidota bacterium
ATCTATAAAAGATTTATATAGAGATTAGCAATAGTAATAGGCTATGGTAAAGTATCACTTATCCTAAGATTTGTAATCGTCACCATATGCACAAATTTTAAAATATTTCGCCAAGACTATATTAAGCACCCTGTACGCTTTAGTTTTCCACCTCGCCACATGACCACCACTGTTTAAACTTAAGACAATGCTTACTATCGTTACATTTATAGCTTAACTCAACTGCCCTCCAACTTCTAGTTGGAGGGCTGCGGATCACGGCTGGAAGCCGGAAGCAGTCTAAAGACATATTTGCTGCTGCGTTAAGTGGATCTGCTTCTGCGTGATTATTCATATAGCCATTAATAACTTCCTCCGGTACATTACCTCTAGTAGAGCTAAAATAGCCTCTAACCCAAAAATTATGGCCCCAATATCGACTCCTTAGCTGCCTAAACTCTTCTTGGATTTTACGCCAACTACGGCCCTTAGTCCGTCTCAGAAACTCACTGACAGATATATGAGGGGAAACGAAAAGATGCATATGATCACTGGACAATACTCCATTAATGATTTGAACGCCAAGCTCTTCTGCAACTTGGGCTATGCTAGCCCTGACACGTAGGCGAAGTTGGCCTGTAAGTACTTTGTGAAGATATTTTTTATCCATACAAGTTGATAACGATGATGGTAAACAGTATGGTAGCTTCTTGTGTAGCTGGTCATATTGAGCAAGATAACTGAAGTTTGCCCATCTTCCAGATGGGGGTTTTTAACCATTTAGAGGACTATAAAACCTTTAATCCTTGTTAAGGACCAACTATAATAACTGGTAATGTACGTTTAGATCACGTATATTTGTCAATAACTGTACCTTGTAAGATTTGAATATCAAGACTAATTCAAAAGCTAAAAGGAGTAGCTTCAGATAAGCTATTAGAAGAAAGTAGATGAAATAATTAGAAACTCGCCTTCTAGGGGGTAGGGAGGCTGTACTAAGCTAGTTTTGATCAGCCAGGAGTAGCTTTTTAAGCTTGCTTGCTCTATGTAAGATAGCCCCTACGATAATTCAAGCAAACCGCTAACAGTGCAAACACTGAGGGCCAATAGCAAGAAGATGTCGCTAGTACAGGTAATGCAGATAATTTTTGCATATTGTTTAGTCAGAGGTACAGTAAAGTACCTTATGGTAGTACCACTAAGCCAATGTACAATGTTTAGGCAAACTAATAAGATACTAAAATGTGTATGTATATCTCTGTGCTTCAACCTGCTTATACTGCAAGATATTGCCTTAGCTCATGAAACCTCTACTTCCACCAATGAAGTCAGTTCAGTAGCGCAGGAAGGTGCTAATAGCCTACAAAATGGCCTCTTAGAGTCAGTAGAGCAAAATTTTGATAAGATCAGAAGATACCAATCTTACGATCCTGCTACAGACAAATGGTCTAGCATAGAGGATTTTGAAACTGTGGAGATCTTGGAAGATACAACGCAACAACGCGAAGATCGCTACATCTACTATAGCTTCTGGGCTTATGATGTTGCTAAAAAGCAGTGGCATAAAGTAGACATCAGAGACTATGGCTACTTGTACAGACTAGGTATAAATAGACCTACAACAGCAACAGTTCAATCAGAAACGGAACCAGTAGAAAAGAAAGATAGGGATAGTAGTTGGAAGAACTTAGAGTTAAGTTTTAGCCTAGGAGGAGGCGCTACTTTCTACAACAACGTCATCAGTAACCTACAACTCATAGAACGAGATGGTGATTACTTTTTACAAGCTAAGGATGATGAGCCTAAGGATGAGGCTTATTTTGTCCGTTGGTTTAGAGATAGCTATGAAAAGAAGAAGAATTTTTTTAAGAGATCAGTTGCATATACTTCCGGAGTGGTAAAAAGAGTACCTAGCGATAAAAAGTTTAATTTCAAAGGTAGTGGTCTTAACATACCTATTACGCTTGCATTGCACTATAATTTTTTCAAACGGCTTAGGATAGGCGCTGGTAGTAACGTTGAGATCAGCTATTTAAAGAAGCTAGCCACTACAGGTATTGCTTCGCATATAAGTGCTATGGTACTACAAGAACCATGGCTGTACAATCTAAAATGGTTTGGGCTAATAGGGTTCAAAATCGTTCCGGTGGCTGCGGGCTACAGGCCCCGCATAGGGCCGCCA
>JBCCHM010000144.1:0-2152 GCA_039028755.1 Bacteroidota bacterium
GCATCTCGTACGAGTGCTAATAGCGCTTCCTTTTTGTGTTGCTTTGCTTGACTTTGCTGTATGTTTAGCGGAGAGGCCGCTGTCATAGTGGGGAGATCCCTGGGTAATGCCGTAGTTAATTGAACCATTTGCTAACTTTGTTAGTTATAAAAGTCCTGTAATGAGAAAGATACAATTCAGGCAAGCTCTACAAGAAGCCATGTCCGAGGAAATGAGAAGAGACAAACAGGTCTTCCTAATGGGCGAAGAAGTAGCTGAATACAATGGAGCCTATAAGGTAAGCCAAGGTATGCTAGCTGAGTTCGGGCCTGAGAGGGTCGTGGATACGCCTATCTCTGAGTTGGGCTTTGCAGGCCTAGGCATAGGAGCAGCTATGAATGGTCTGCGACCTATCATAGAATTCATGACTTTTAATTTCTCGCTCGTAGCTGTAGACCAAGTGATCAACTCGGCTGCCAAGATGCTGTTCATGTCAGGGGGGCAATTCTCAGTGCCTATTGTGTTTAGAGGCCCTACTGGCAACGCGGGTATGCTCGGCTCCCAGCACTCTCAAAACTTTGAAAACTGGTATGCCAACTGCCCAGGGCTCAAGGTCGTCATTCCTGCTACCCCTCGTGATGCCAAGGGCTTGTTGAAGTCAGCTATTAGAGATGAAGATCCTGTTGTCTTTATGGAGTCAGAGCTGATGTATGGTGACCAAGAGGAAGTTCCTGAAAGCGAATACTTAATTCCTATAGGCAAAGCAACTGTTGCCAAGCCAGGTAAAGATGCTACCCTAGTGTCCTTTGGTAAAATGATGAAAGTAGCTTGGGAAGCCACCAATGCCTTACAAGATCAAGGTATAGCAGTAGAGCTCATCGATATGCGGACTGTAAGACCTTTAGATCTAACTTGTGTGATACAATCTGTACAAAAAACTAACCGCTTGGTCATTGTAGAAGAATCCTGGCCGCTAGCCTCTATTTCTTCTGAAATAGCCTATCAAGTACAGAAATATGCTTTTGATTACCTAGATGCACCTATACAAAAAATCAATAGCGCAGATATACCCCTACCTTATGCCCCTACGTTAATCCAAGAAACGCTACCCAATGCGGATGAAACTATACAAGCGCTAAATGCTGTCTTATACCGTTAGGAGACGATGCTACGCTAGGTAAAGTTTGGCCCTATCTTACGTGCTAAATAAACAAGCCTTACTATAGCAATCCCTTTCGTCTCAAGACCGTCTCTACAAACTTAATCTCATGACTGCTATTAAAGATCTTGTAAGGTAGATGAATGAGGTGAACTTTGGAGATAATTAACAAAAAATAGTCTTTCCCTTGAGCAGCTCGCTTGACTTGATCCCAAGTGATAGGTATCCCTTGCCTAGCGTTTATCTGTGCCATAATCTGCTGACTTGTTATCTCATAACCCAATCGCTCAAAGATCAGCTGGTTTTGCTCTAGATAAGTGATGCCATAGAACTGGATGATCCAGAACAGGAAGTACAGCACCAAGCCCATATTAGCGACTATAACGAACCAGTATGTTTTGATAAAAAGCATACCACTCATGATGCCTAGTGCTATCAAAAACACCCACCACTGTTCACGAATGATGTTCTGAAGCCCTAATCGGATATAGGTACTGCTCTGAAGCTTGTATTTTTTGGTTCGTACTATCATAGGCTACAATTTAGATTATAAAATGCCCTAGACTGATCTACTAATGGTGACTAGGTAGTCCTTCCAGCCTACTATGGTTAGATCTAAATTAGTTAGTTCCTTAAATTTAAATAAAGCAATCTAAGATAAGTCAATGATACGTAAATCAGCTACATTTGCACTGTTTTTCTAGCATAAATTTCGCTTCATTATATCTTTTTATTTTCTTTACATTTATATTTTACAGAAAAGCACATGAGCTACAAAATATGAAAAAGATAAGATACCTAGGATTACTGCTCTTACTAGCAAGTTCCCACACAGAAGAAGCAGTACCCCAATACAGACATATAGCCAATAAAAGCTTTGGTGTAGGGGAGCACCTAGTATACAACGTACGTTATGGCTGGCTTGATGCTGGCCAGGCTACTATGAAGATAGATGAAGAAGTCCATGAAGTAAATGGCAGATCTTGTTATAAAATTGACATTGCTGGAGAATCC
>JBCCHM010000145.1:0-2127 GCA_039028755.1 Bacteroidota bacterium
GTGACAGACAAAATGTAGAGAACATGCACCGCCCCGCCGCCGAGATGAAACCATGACTCAATTTATCCACTACCACTTGACATTGTGAAAAAACTTCTTGATATTGGAATCAAGAGAAAAAATACTGTGCAACAATTTAAGAGACTGTCTCAATGAAAAAGTATTAAATTGGCCCATATGCTCATTATTCATCAATAATATCTAATTAATATGTATCCCACTGATTTGACAGATGATCAGTGGAAACGTATCCGACACTATTTTGAATATAGCAATGGCTATGGAAATCGGGCCATACATACTCGCCCTACTTTAGTCAATGCTATCCTTTAGCTAGTCAAAACAGGTTGCCAATGGCGCATGTTACCCCATAGCTTCCCTCCCTGGAAAACGGTCTATGGATACTTTAGGCGTCTGTCTCAAAAAGGAATCTGGCAGCAGGTATTAGCAGAGCTAGTCAAGGAGAGAGGCATAAGGCAAGGACGTAATCCAAGTCCTTCTCGACTGATTTTGGATTCACAGAGCGTAAAAACTGCAAACAAGGGAGAATCTCGGGGCTTTGATGGAGGGAAAAAAATTAAGGGAAGAAAGAGGCAGATTATAGTAGATACACAGGGCAACCTGCATCAGGTGCTTGTTCATGGAGCAAAGGTGTAGACTTGCAAGGGGGAGCTGTGCTAGCAGAGCGAGTATTGAGCTATGAAAAAGGAGCGAAGCATATAGTAGTAGATCTAGGATATCGCGGGGAATTGGAGCGAATGTTAAATGGCATGGGACAGGTTAAGGTTTGCTTTACAAGGAAGGTAGCAGGTAAGTTCGTACTTCAAGCAAAGCGTTGGGTAGTGGAGCGCACTTTCGCTTGGTTGAACTGGTCGAGAAGACTGTGCAAGGACTTTGAGTTGAAGTGCATATATGCAGAGAATATGCTTAGGCTAGCGGCTATTGCCCTTACTATTAAACAATTCCATTGAGACAGTTTCTAAGGCTTTATACTCTTTCCAGCAAGCTTTCTTACTTAAAAGCGTTGTACCGCTATAATATAAAAAATTTGATGGAATAATATATCCTAGTTTTCAATTAATCTAAAATAATAAATATCTGTTAGTAAATAAATATCTGGCTGCTACTGGTTACTGTTTGTCTCTGTTATGGTCTATTAGCTGGTATAGGGTTCAACTTTAGGCTACTGCTACGGGCAGTAGGATTTTTTTGCTCATATTGTCTATGCTGCACAGTGGCCAAATTGCTAGGGCTATCTCCCAGAAATTTGTGTTTTGTAGAACCATCTAGAGTTATTTAAGGGCCGACTAGTGTAGAGATGCTTCAAACAGCTGCTATGCATCCAAGTAGTACAGCAACGTAATGGTAATAGAAGCTATAGAGGAAGAACTAAACAAGTTATGAGTGTCAATAATGGTACAGAACAAACTGCCGGACTGTTTTATATATTTATCTTTGCCTGAGCCAGCAGGTTAGCAGCACCATTGCCCTATGCACTTCCCTACTCATTACAATTCTGCACAAGTAGAACACAGGTGGTATCAGCACTGGCTACAGCATGGTTTTTTCAGGGCTAAGCCCAACGCTAACAAAGAGCCTTATACCATCGTCATGCCGCCTCCCAATGTAACAGGTGTGCTGCATATGGGGCATGTACTCAACAATACTATCCAAGATGTGCTCATCCGTAAAGCTAGAATGCAAGGTAAAGAAGCTTGCTGGGTACCTGGTCTAGATCATGCCTCTATTGCTACAGAAGCTAAGGTAGTAGCCATACTCCAAGAAAAAGGCATTGCTAAAAGCGACCTGACTAGGGAGCAGTTCTTACAACATGCCTGGGCGTGGAAAGCTAAGTATGGTAGCATCATCCTAGCGCAGCTTAGGCAACTGGGGGCTTCTTGTGACTGGGAGCGTACACGCTTTACGATGGCAGGCAGGCTTACTGAGGCGGTGCAGCAAGTTTTTATCCAGCTCTATGAAAAAGGCTATATCTACCGGGGAGCGCGTATGATCAACTGGGATCCGCTGGGTAGGACTGCCCTCTCAGATGATGAAGTAGTCTACAGGGCAGTGGCTACTCAGCTGTATTACATCCGATATGCTGTGGTAGGTAGTGACCAGCATGTA
>JBCCHM010000146.1:0-2105 GCA_039028755.1 Bacteroidota bacterium
AAATCGAGCATAAATTAGACATCTTCACGCAAAAAGTAAAAGACACAGAGGAGATGAATAATCAGCTAAAACAGAGGGTAGTGGATTCAGAAAAACAGATAGAAGCTGCAGTAGTAGGGCCTACTAATAAGGTAAAAACGGACCACGAAGAGACTAAACAGAACCTTGCAGCCCTACAAGAACAGCTAGACAGCACAGTGCAAAAACTTGAGGCTCTCCAAACAAACAATGTCTCAGCGTTAGAAAACTTCAAGCAAAAGTTAACCACATTAGAAACTCAGCTTCAAGAGCGAGCACAAAAAGCACAGGCTAAAATCGAGCATAAATTAGACATCTTCACGCAAAAAGTAAAAGACACAGAGGAGATGAATAATCAGCTAAAACAGAGGGTAGTGGACTCAGAAAAGCAGATAGAAGCTGCAGTAGTAGGGCCTACTAATAAGGTAAAAACGGACCACGAAGAGATTAAGCAGAACCTTACAGTGCTACAGGAACAACTGGACTACATAATGCAGAAACCTTCAGATCATGGAAATATTGAAGATAAGATAACAGTACTACAGAAACAAATTGAAGATAAGATAACAGCACTAGGAAAAGGATACGAAGAGAGTTACAAAAAATTCCGACAAGAGATTAGAGGAATTAAGGCAAAGGATGATCATATGAATAGGCAAAATGCAAGTAGAAAAACCAAGAGCCCATAGCAAGATATGCCTCACAAACGCTAATATACCCTAGTTACCTACATATCGGACTGATTACGCCAGCCCAAAGGATATAATTACACAACTCACTTACTACATATACGTAACTACTTAGTCGGACCTTAACAAGTAGAAAATACTAGCCTTTTATAGACTAAATAGCTATTTTACATTCCAAAGACCCACATATAAGCTGACATCTTTTGACAGAAAATCAGTAATTATTTCCAAAATTCTTGCAAAGAATAGCATGAACTATGCTCGCTAAAGCCCTAACTAAAACCAACTTGGTTGCCTTAATGCTACTTTTAAGCAGAAGATTAGCACCCAACCACGCCCTTCATGCTGCCTCACAATAGCCCGTCAAAAGCCTAGAAGACAAGTTTGAACGCCTCTATCTCACACGGGGGTCTAGCCATCATTTATGAATAATGATGGCACTCCTACAACGTATCTACAACCTGAGTGTTGAACGCATAGTGGCTCTGTGGCCAGAAAATCCTTATTTCCAATACTTCTCCGCAGAAGCCTCCTTGCACTGGGAGCAACCTTGGGCCGCTTAGGAAAAGAAGGTATCCAAACCCTCTTGGGCTCTCTCTACAGCTGCATGGCCAGAAGCTAAGGCCAAACAAGTCCTGGTGGACACTACTCTACAGGAGAAAATATCACTTATCCAACCGATGCCAAGCCCTACAAAAGAGTCATAGAGCGCTGTAATACTCTTGCACAGTGAGCCGGGGTGAAGCTGAGGCTACCGGTATGTAGTGCAGAAGCTTTGCTATGCCCAACGTTATGCCCATCTAGCTAGGCATGTCAAGAAGGCCAGCAAAGCCTTGAAGCGGCTCAGGACGCTAGCCGGCCGTCAAGTCAGGGACTTATCCAGGAAGCTGAAGCGAGTAGGACAATTAGGAGTATATGAAAAGCCTCTATCGTGCTGTCCCGTATTGTCAAGCAAGAGAGGAAGTCGAAAGAGAAGGTTTACAGCCTATCCTCGCCAGAGGTAAGCTGCATAGCCAAGGGGGAAGGTTGGTAAGCGGTATGAGTTTGGTTCAAAAGTATCACTAGCGACTTTGCCAGGAAGTCAAGAGCTGGTAATTCCCCGATAGTAAGACATTGTCTGTGGCGCTGGCTTCGCTACGTAGGATGTTTGTCGAGGAATTTAGTCGCGTGCTAGTAGATCGAGGCTATAGGGGCCATGAACAAGTGGGAAGGAGTGGGGTAATCTTACTGGGCAGGTGTACAGGCAAGAGTGACTATGCACGTCGTCGGCATAAGTTGCGCTGTAGGGTGCGTTCAGCGATGATAGGGCATTTGAAATGGTAAGACAGGATGTAGCGGAACTATCTGAAGGGTAGGCTGGGAGATAGGTTGAATAGCTGGTATAGAGTTCAGTCTAAG
>JBCCHM010000147.1:0-2093 GCA_039028755.1 Bacteroidota bacterium
GGCATGTCTCAGGAGCGAAGCGACGAGGTTGCCCATTTTGTGCAGGGGTCATTATCGATTCCTGGACAGCCTTACTTTATTGCTTTACAGACAAGCTATGCATAGCTGTAATAATTTGTACAAAAATTGTCCTGTAAAGAAGAGCGACGAGGTTGCCCATTTTGTGCAGGGAGTGTAGCATACGTCGCCTGGCCGGCGGGGCCCTACTTTTTCGATTTATATCCGAAGCCGGAATAAGGTCGATAATATAACAGTAGCCCACATAGTATGACATCACGAAAAATATTTTTATACTATCTTTAACTTTTAGTAAGTATCATCAGTAATAATTGTACGTATCCGCTTGAACAAAAAAGAGACATTGTTCAAGCCACTGAATCAGGTATCTTAGAGTAGGTAAAATGCTTCGTAGTACGAGAGCAATAAGAAAGCCAGCTTTATACCCCTACAGCCTAGCTATGGGCATGCCTAGCTGCTAGTATATTTTCTACGGGGAGTATATAGAAGCACAAAACGCAAGGTAGTGAACAAACAGCGCTTCATTTGGCAGTAGCAAGTGGTCAGCAAGAGCCCGTTCAGGCATTATTATCACGAGGCGCTGATATACATGCTAAAACCAAGAAGGGGCAAGTAGCGCTGGATTTAGCGAAAAATAGAGACATCAAAAATATTTTAATAGCCTGTGGTGCTACTATTCCCTAGAAGGGTGCAAGAATGTATAGTACATAAAGAACAAAAAGGGGCGGACAAGGACTTTCTGCCAACTTGGGAAAAGAAGGAGAGCTATCTCTTATACCAAATGCTGTTACAGCAACTTAGTTCACGCTAAAATTCACTAGATACTAGCTTTTTGCTTTTGATAAAGTAGACTGAGCATCAGGAGGAGAAGTATACTTTTTGAAAATGACTGCCAGGGTGTGAGGGGTAAAGTAGTTCCAAAACAACCACAACTACCCAATCGCTTAAAGGCTGCTATGTAGCAGGTGAGGGAAGTAAAGAAGATAGTCAATAGTAGCAGGGCTCGTAGGGTGAACTTTATATGGAATTTGATGATCAAGGCTATGCCTAATATTACTTCTAACGTAGGTACTCCTACTGCTAAGGCCAATGCATAGGGCATTACCTTTAGAAATAGCGTAGTAAAGTCAAGTGAGAATACTCGAAGGTAAGTTTTTATTTTCAGGGAAAACCCTACTGGATCACTGAGCTTAATAAGTCCAGAGAAGATAAAGATAAGGCTAACTCCTAGCCTAATAATTGTATTAACTGACTTGCTCATAGCTGTCACTGCTGCTTTAGTAAAGCAAAAACAGCATAGTTGATTATGTCTTGGTAATTGGCTGCTACTCCCTCAGAGGCCAACACTACGCCTCGGTTATCTTCTATTTGCTTAATCCGCAACAGCTTCATGAGCATAATGTCGATGATAGAACTTAATCGCATGCCTCTCCATGCTTCTGCATAATCATGATTTTTAGCATCGTGCAGGGCCATAGTTTGTTTTACTACTTCATCATAGCGTGGCTCCACTGCTTCGTAGGGCATTTCTAGGGAATGCTCTTTGGATAAAGAAGCTTGTATTAGTGCTATGATGCTATAGTTGATAATACCTATTAGCTCGGTCCTGATACTATCTTGTATGCGCTGTTTGCCCTTTTCTTGAATAGATCTAATTCTTTGTGCTTTGATCATGATCTGGTCTGTGATAGAAGGTAAACGTAAAATCCTCCAAGAAGTACCATAGTCTTTGGTTTTCTGCTCAAAGACTAGTTTACAAGCTCGAAGGGCCTCATTATAAGATGATAATGGATGGTGTTGCAAGGTTAATAGTTTAGCATTGTATGCGAATGGGGCTAATAGGGTTCATATCTCTAGTACAAAGATACTTTCCTTGTTACAAAGGTAGTATAGGAGTAAGCATTGGTTTATATTCAACTCTAGTTGTTGTATCAAGTGTTAATATAGTATCATTTTTTGACCAAATTTAGTGTAATTAAAGTACAATTTAGCACAAAATTGTAAATTTATACTATTCGTAGGTTTTGAGCTATTCTGAAAGTTTTAGGGATTGTCTCAATGGATCTGTTTAGTAA
>JBCCHM010000148.1:0-2091 GCA_039028755.1 Bacteroidota bacterium
ATAAATGCGCCTGTAACGTGCTTGATATCAGCCAGTCGCTCCCGTTCTGAACGTTTTTGGACTTGTGCTAGATAAGCCGTAACAGCTGCTTGCTGGCTAGCAGTAGTCAGCTTATGGACTAAAGGGTGCTCTGGTGCTAGGTTATGGAACAGGCGCTGTAATGGGGGTACCAGCGCATGATAGCCGCGACTATGCTTTTGCCAAGCATTTTGACCTACCCATCATCCAGGTGATAGCAGGAGGAGACATCACACAAGCTGCCTATGAGTCCCAGAAAGGCACCATGGTAAATGCTGACTTTCTAAATGGTCTATCAGTCCAAGAGGCTGCCATACACGTCGTTCAAAAGCTCGAACAGCTCCAAATCGGTACGCGCAAAACTACTTATCGCCTGCGCAATGCCATATTTAGCCGGCAACGCTACTGGGGTGAGCCTTTTCCTATTTACTACAAAGACGGTGTGCCTTATGCCCTCCCAGCAGACCAGCTACCCTTAGAGCTACCACCTGTGAAGGCCTATAAGCCTACACCAACCGGCCAACCACCGCTCGGTAATGCTACAAACTGGCAAACAGCAGCAGGCTATCCTCTGGAGCTAAGCACCATGCCAGGCTGGGCAGGATCTAGTTGGTATTGCTTCCGCTATATGGATCCCCATAATGCTGAAGCCCTAGTAGGAACAGCAGCACAGGCCTATTGGCAAGCAGTAGACCTATACGTTGGAGGAGCAGAGCATACCACAGGCCACCTGCTCTATGCCCGTTTCTGGACTAAATTTTTGTATGACCTAGGCTATGTGAACGTACAAGAGCCTTTTCAGCAGCTAATCAACCAAGGTATGATTCAGGGCAAGTCTCGCTTTGTCTATCATATAAAAGGTATCAACCAGTTTGTCAGCTATAACCTGCGCCATGACTACGACACTGTGCCTATGTATGTACCTATCGACCTAGTAGAAAATGATGTGCTAGATATAGCAGCTTTTAAGCAATGGCGCCCTGAGCTAGCAACGGCTACCTTTGTGTTAGAAGATGGACGGTATATCTGCGGAAGTGAGGTAGAGAAAATGTCTAAATCTAAGTACAATGTAGTTAATCCAGATACAATAATTGAGCAATATGGTGCCGATACCTTACGAATTTATACCATGTTTTTGGGACCTATAGATCAAGCTAAACCTTGGGATACCCATGGTATCGAAGGCGTGTTTCGGTTCTTAACCAAAGTCTGGCGTCTATTTCATACGCAAGCAGATATATGCACTGTCACGAATACCTCTCCTACGCAAGCAAGCCTCCAGGTCATACACAAGACTATCAAGAAGGTAACAGCAGACATTCAGCGCTATGCCTTTAATACAGCTATAAGCACCTTGATGATTTGTGTGAATGAGCTAACCACACTCAAATGTACTAATAGAGCTGTGCTGCAAGACTTGGTACTGCTACTAGCTCCTTTTGCTCCGCACCTAGCTGAAGAACTCTGGCAGCTCTTGGGCTATACACAGAGCGTTGCCAAAGTCCCTTTTCCTCAGTATGAGGAGCAGTATGTACAAGAAGAGGCATTGACCTATCCTATTGCCATCAATGGCAAAGTACGGACTACAATGACTTTTAGCCTATATACACCGCCTGAAGCCATAGAACGTCAGGTCCTAGCGCATGAAACCGTACAAAAGTGGACACAAAGACAGCAGCCCCAAAGAGTCATCATTGTGCCTCAGAAGATGGTGAATGTTGTGGTGTAAAAAATAGCCATCACAATTAAGAGACCATGGTGAGATCTTGAGCATAAAACAGAGAATCCCTCGCCACACAACAAGCTCGCACTCAGTAAAATAGTCTTAAATGCGATAAGGCTAGTTTGCTAGCTAATGCTCTTCAGAGATCATATGCGCTCGTTCCTCCAGTGAAGCAGAACTAGTATTTGCCCTATTCATAACAGAATACCTATATTTATCATCGACAACTGTAATAGAATACAGCAACCTATAGCACGCCTAGATTAAGTCCTAGAGTTGACCTAGCTTTCAAGAAAATCTTCGGAGTCGAAGAGAATAAAGATCTTCTTATGAAGAAGACCAAGTAGCTG
>JBCCHM010000149.1:0-2088 GCA_039028755.1 Bacteroidota bacterium
AAGCTCCTCTCGGATGCGCTCAAAAATGAGCACATTAGCGTCAATAGACATACCCATGGTCAGGACAATGCCTGCAATGCCCGGTAAGGTCAGGGAAGAATTGAGTTGAGCTAGTGTACCTAGTATAAAGAGGATATTAAAGAACAAAGCTAGGTTGGCAATAGCACCACCTTTGGCATAGTAGAGTAGCATAAACAGGACGACCAATCCTAGCCCTAGGAGCATAGATACAATGCCTTGTACTTGTGCTTCTTTGCCTAGTGTAGGGCCAATGATGGCTTCCTCTACGATTTTGACAGGTGCTGGTAATGAACCAGCTTTCAAGATGTTGGCTAAGTCTTTGGCCTCCTCGATACTAAAATTGCCTGTTATCTGGGAGTTACCATTCGGAATTTCTGTATTGACTGTCGGCGCCGAGTATACTCGGTCATCTAGCGTAATAGCAATTCTCTTACCAATGCTGTTGGCCGTTATTTTTTTCCAAGCCCTGGCACCATTACTATTCATCTGCATACTCACAGCTGGCCGGCCGCGCTCATCAAACTCCTGGCGTGCATCTGTAATCACGTCTCCCTCTAGTAGTGCCTTGTTACCTCTAGCTGGCTTGATAGGGTAGAGGCTTAGCACTTCTGCACCTTCATCAATTCTGTAAGACTTTACATCCCATAGCCATATTAGGCCACTGGGTAGCAGTGCTTTTACATCCTTGCGCGCTAGCATTTGCTGGATCGTAGCTACATCTTCTACTGCGTAGGCCAGGCCATGGCCTGGCCTTAGAAGTCTAAAAAGTGGCGAGGTGGTTGTAGTGTCATGGGTATGTGGTTTACGGCCTTGCTCTAGTTGACTTGCCAAGTCATTACTTGCTGCTGGGTCAAGCTGAGCAGTAGTTTGCTCTTGGGTTGGGATTGCTTCTTGGGCTTTTTGTTCTGCTACTAAGAGGTCATTCACAGTCTGCAGAGCGTTACTTAGCTCAGCTAGCTCATACACCTCCCAGAACCGAAGCTGCGCTACTCCCTGCAATAGCTTCCTAATGCGTTCTGGGTTGTGGGCCCCAGGCAGCTCTATCTGGATTCTCCCACTACCTTGTAGACGCTGAATATTGGGCTGCGAAGTTCCAAACCGATCAATGCGTGATCTAATGATTTCATAAGATCGGTCAATGGCACTACTCACCTCGGCATCAAGTAGTTTCAAGATATCTTGGTCACTTGTCTCACGTGTGATGCGGGCTCGATTGGCAGCTGTAGCAAAGATATCGCTCAACCTTCCTGCTGGGCTCAGTTGTTTATAAGCTTGGTAAAATAGCTTGGTAAAGGGCACAGAAGTCTGTGTCTGATACTTTTGCTGAGCAACTTCCAGTGCTGCTACAAAGGCCTCGTCTTTACTATGACCGGCTAAGCTGCTAATGAGCTCTACAGGAGATACTGCTAGCGTTACATGCATACCCCCTTGTAGGTCTAGCCCCAGGCTAAGTTCATTTTCTTTGACCTCTTCATAGGTATATTGTATACCCAGGAAGCGCAAGACCGGTTCCTTCCATATAGAATCTAGGTAGGCTTGCCTTTGTGCAAAATCGACATTGCCTGCTTCATCCATAGCATACTTAGTGGCCTTTTGCTGTACTCTAGCAGAGATCCAGGTAAAGGATAAGTAATACAGACAGAGTAAGGAGGTGAGTATAGTTAGGAAGATAACAAGGCCTTTATTTCTCATAGCTTAGAGCAGTTTCGTGGTCAAAAAAAATGATGGCCAAATCTATCCTACTTCATTGACTAATACAAAGTTTGCTTACCTTATTTCTGCAATCTTGAGGGGTACGATAGTCTTAACTTACCTTTTGCTTCAAGCATATTGATGGATTGGTAGGCGTGAATGCTTGTAAGGTATCGGTAGCTTAGTCTCTGCATAGAAATAAAGGACCTTTTACTGGACTTGATTGGGAACTTTTCTAATTATAGACTTCTAATTTAATGATTTTTAAAAAAATTGTCTCAAAAAATAGCATTCACTAAAGTAGGTCGACTATGTATAGCTCCATCCCCATAGCCATTGCTCTACTCAAAATGGTGTCGGATACGTTGCCACTCA
>JBCCHM010000150.1:0-2071 GCA_039028755.1 Bacteroidota bacterium
CATCCGATGAAAGCTCATCTATAGACTAGCAATATTTGCAAGAAGAACCGTAGTTGGTCTACTAATCCTTGCAAAAATAGCATTATCTATGTTTGCTAAAGCTCCTGATCAGTACCAGCTTGAATAGAAAATCCTTATTATTCAATACTTCTCTGGAGAAGCCTTCTTGCAGTAGGAGCAGCCTTGTGCTGTTAGTAGCTTGGTCCGCTTTAGAAAGCGATTAGGCAAATGGGGTATCAACGCCCTCTTCGCCCCTCTCCGTACAGATGCATGGCCAGAAGTTAAGGCCAAACAAGTCCTGGTGGAGGACTGCTCTACAGGAGCAAAATATCACTTATTCAACTGATGCCAAGCTCTACAAAAGAGTCATGGAGCACTGAAATGCTTTTACCCAGCGAGCCGGGGTGGAGCTGAGGCAGAGCTTGCGGCATGTGGTGCAGTAGCTCTGCTATGCCCAACGTTATGCGCATCTCTGTTAAGCATGTCAAGAAGGCCGGCAAAGCCTTGAGACCGTTGCAAAACTAGCTAATTCTCCCTAGCTTATAAACAACAATTTTTGTGAGTTTTGCAACGGTCTAGCCTTGAAGTAACTCAGGACGCTAGCAGGTCGTCAAGTCAGGGACTTATCCAAGAATATGAAAAGCCTCTAAGGTTGATGGCACGTATTGTCAAGCAAGAGAGGAAGTCGAAAGAGCAGGTTTATAGCCTAAGCTCTCCAGAGGAGAGTGGTATAGGCAAGGGGAAGGCGGTATGAGTTTGGCTCTAAAGTCTCTCTAGTGAGCTTGCTAGGAAGTCAGGTGCTGGTCTGGGTTGAGCGTTTTACTGGTAATCCCCACGGATAGCAAGTCATTGGTAGTGGCGCTGGATAGGCAGGATGCTTGGGAGGGAGTTTGGTCGAGTACTAGTAGATCGGTGGATGAGAGTGGGTTAATCTTAGTGGTCAGGTGTACAGACAGGAGTGCCTATGCACGTCGTCGGCATAAGTTGCGCTGTCGGCGTCGCTCAGGGATAGAAGTGGTAGATAGGGCATTTGAAATGGAAATATAGGCTGAGACGGAACTGTCTGAAGGGTAGGCTGGGCGATAGGCTAAATGGTCTATTAGCTGGTATAGGGTTTAACCTAAGACTTCTATTCAGGGAGTTAACATTTTTTTTGTTCGTATTGTCTGTACTGCACAGCGCCGAAATGCTAGTATCTCCCAGGAAGTTTACGCTTCCTAAAACCGCCGAGAATTATTAAGGGCTGACTATCTAGTTTTCATATAAAAAGTACTCTAGCTCGATTAATTCTTCTTCTAGCTGCTGGGAGGCCATAATCCCTGCTCTAGGAGTTTTATGGTATATATCATCGACAGTAGCATTATACGGATTTTCTACTTTAACAATTCTAGAGCCAAATAGCCTTAGTTCAAAGGCTTCTGTTAGTTTTATATTACCAGCGTTGTTCCTTACATTAACCCATACCGCTTCTTTAGGCTTACTGTCAAAGTAAGCGGCTAAGTCCTTGTACCTTAGTGTAGCTACCACCCTACGAAGCCCTGTAGGAAATTTATATGCTGGAATGATCAGTTTGATCGTTTGTATATCGTGGATCAGTACAGAACTTACCTTATCGAATATTACATCTTCCATGAGTTCAAGGGTCGTAACTTCATTAGGTAGGAAGTAATCTTCTTCTGTAGTGGCTGGTGCATGTGGCATCTCATCTCCCCATTCAGCATCATCTGTGAAGCCTAGTGCTTTTTCTTCGGCTGATAGAACCTCTTCCTTAGGAAGGCTTAGGTTTTCAAGGAACTGCTCTTTGCTTATCTCAGTTGTTAACGACTCATCCGTGTAGGGAGTTAGTGCACCATGCTTCACACCTTCTATAATAAGCTTAGTGATTTCTTTATCATGAACAAAGAAAGGTCTATTTTGTTTTTCCTGCAGGTATATCTCTCTCCAGACCCTTCTCCTAAACATGATATGCGCCTCTGGGATAGGGTTGAGGGAATTGGGATTATGTTCTAGATATGGATTGTACCCTTGACTTATAGCAGACTCTTGGCTGGGATCGATCTTTTGCGCAAGG
>JBCCHM010000151.1:0-2043 GCA_039028755.1 Bacteroidota bacterium
AGCAGCTGGAAGCAGCCATTGTTCTAGGTAAGCAAGCTAAACTCACTCCATCCAAACAGCCTATCCACCACGTTGTAGTTTCAGGCATGGGAGGCTCTGGCTTAGGAGGAGTTCTGGTAAAGCAGTGCGTAGTCGATCAGCTGCTAGTTCCTATGGAAATCAGCCATAACTATACCTTGCCAGCCTATGTGAACGAACATACACTGCTAATTATTTCCTCTTACTCAGGCGACACAGAAGAAACTCTACAAGCTTTTCAAGCGGGTATGCAAAAGCAGGCTAAGGTTATCTGTATTACTTCAGGAGGGGCCCTCAAAACGCTGGCTAAGCAGTATGGCATAGACTTTATTCGCTTGCCAGCAGGTAGACCTCCAAGGGCCTGCCTAGGTTATGCTGTAGTACAACTTTTGTTTGTCTTGCGCTTTTATCAGCTTATTTCTTGGGACTTTGTCACAGAGCTCCAAGATGCTATTCATCTGCTGGAACAAAGCCAGGCTGCTTTACAAGTAGAGGCCCAGCAAGTAGCAGTTCGCCTCCAAGGAAAGCTGCCCGTTATCTATACCACGGCAGCTTATGAGGCAGTAGCTCTCCGCCTCAGACAACAGCTCAATGAGAATAGCAAGCAGCTTTGCTGGCACCACGTAATCCCAGCGCTAAACCACAATGAGATAGTAGGCTGGAGTATGCCTCATGAGCATTTAGCTGTACTTATGCTATCTAGTGGCGCAGCGCATGATAGGGTACAAGTACAGCAGCGCATTACGCAAGAAATCATACAAAAACATACTTCTAGCGTCACCACGCTGCAGGCTAGAGGAGAAACAAGCCTCATTAGGTCACTTTACCTTATTCACTTAGGTGACTGGATTTCCTTTTATCTAGCAAAAGAAAATGGAGTTGATCCTATGGAGGTAGCTGCCATAGACCGGGTAAAGGCTAGATTAAATGCGTTCAGCTAGTGAACTAGATCTACGATTAGGCAAGCACTTAATGATATTAATCACTATATCGTCTGATAAGTCCATAAATTAGAACTAAAAAAATTATAGCTTTTTTACTAAAAAGAGTTACTATTGCATAGTGTAAGTAATGACATTAAATATTATGCGTAGCTGTAACTGGTATAACTTCCCAATCAAGCGTCAACTAATACTTATAGGCTTGACACTAGTGTTCATATTATCTATAGCTGGCTGTAGGTGTAATCATCTATCAGGAGGTAATCCTATAACCGCTTGTGATACAGTTGCCATAAAAGAAAGGGCAAAAGGAGCTGATCCTGGTGGTATACCTAACATCGGTAATACCTGCTACATGAATTCTGTACTACAAATTTTCAAATCAATTTATCCAGATGCATTTGTAAGTGGAGATGGGCCTATAGCTCAAGCAGGACAAGCTATTATAGATGTAATCAAAGATGACCACAAGGCTGCTAATGAAGAGGTAGCTATAGCTTTCTTCGAAGCGCTGCAGGATGCTAATGGGATTGCGTGGCAGCCAAACCTTGGAGAACAGGCAGATGTACAGGAGCTAATACAGCAACTGTTTGATAAGCTAGCCTTCTCGAAGGCAGGGTCTCAACTTATGAAGCATGCCCCCAAAGGCGCAACAGGTAAAGCTGACGCTGAAAAAGAAGCAATCATTCAAACTACGGAAGCCGAACTATGGTCTATTCACCAAATAGCATTTGAAGATGCTATAGCACTAAAAACAATGCAAGAGTTTTTTGATGCCAGTTTACAAGAAAGTAATGATGATTATAAGTGGGAAGATGGTGGTGGAGTTGGCTACGTTGGGCAACGTAAATTAAACAAACTTGATAGCTTAACTAGTGATATACTAGTTATTTATGCTGTAAGGCAACAGAGTACTACAGGCGGTGAAGTGAATCGAGAATCAGCTATTCTCTCCAAAATTGGAACCCCCATAACAAATCCCTTTAACCTAGTCGTCAAGGCAGATCAACAGTCTGACAATTCGCCAGACCGCCATTACCAATTAGCTGGATTTATTCAGCATAGTGGCTCTATAAATAATGGC
>JBCCHM010000152.1:0-2014 GCA_039028755.1 Bacteroidota bacterium
CAAATATAGCTAAAATTTATTAGCTATTTATTGTAGTTTAGTATTTAGCTTAATCTGATATCCTCTTAAAAAAGCTTGAATGTCCATCAGCTTTTTACCTGCTGGCTGTAGCTGTTCAATAGCAATAGCCTCACGCTGGGTACCCACGTATAGATAGTGCTGGCCATCGGATCGGAGGACTCCAGGGCCCAAATCAGTCACTGCTACTTGACTGGTTTTCAGTATTTTAGTTTCCTTACCGTCAAGAATTGTCCAAGCGCCTGGGCGAGGTGATAGTCCTCTGATAAAATTACGGATGGATGTGGCCCCTTGTCTCCAGTTTATCTGGCAGTCCTGTCTATATATTTTAGGAGCTTTCTTGAGCAAGTTGGCTGGAATAGACGGTTGAGGATGAGTAGTATAAGTGCCTTGCTCTATGGCTTGTACGGTCTTGAGGACCAGCTGTGCTCCTCTATGTTTCAGTCGTTCATATAAAGTTCCTGCTGTATCATGCTTATCAATAGGTTCTTTTGCTTGCAATAAAATATGACCTGTATCTATGGCCTCTTCTATGAAGAAGGTAGTTACTCCTGTTTCGCGCTCTCCATGGATGATAGCCCAGTTGATGGGCGCAGCTCCTCGGTATTGAGGTAGCAAGGAGGCATGTAGGTTCAAGGTCCCCAATATAGGCATGCTCCATACTACTTGAGGCAGTACTCTAAATGCTACTACTACTTGTAGACTAGCTTGGTAGCTACGCAAGGTTGTTAAGAAATCTAGGCTTTTTAGGTTATTAGGCTCTAGTATCGGTAGGTTATGGGCAGCTGCAGCTAGCTTGATAGGTGATGGCTTAATGCTTTTGCCCCTGCCTTGGGGTTTATCTGGGGCAGTAACTACAGCAGCTACATCATAGCCATAGTTTAGGAGTATCTCTAAACTAGGTATTGCAAAATCAGGAGTGCCCATGAAAACAAGCCGCAGCTTAGGCATAGCTATAAAAGTTGGCAATGCTTTACTTAAATGCTCTCAGAGGCTAGTGCAGTAGCCGCCGCTACATCTATCACAGATTCATTATCACACTTAAGTATCCTACAAACGTGCTTAGCAAGCAGGTTATAATTATGTGTAGCCATAAGTACGGCTGTGCCCCCCTGGTTGATTTCTAAAAATAACGCCAGAATGTCATGTGCTACGTCAGAATCAAGGTTGCCAGTAGGCTCATCAGCAAGCAATATGAGGGGGTCGTTGAGCAAAGCACGTGCAATAGTTATGCGTTGTTGCTCGCCTCCTGATAGCTGATAAGCCATTTTTTTACTAGCCCAGGCTAAGCCTACCTTCATCAGCACCTCAGCTATTTTCTGCTGTATGACTGGCCTGTCCTTCCAGCCAGTAGCTCTTAAAACAAACCGTAGGTTTTCTTCTACACTCCTATCCATCAGCAGCTGAAAGTCCTGAAAAACGATACCTAGCTTCCTCCTTAGGAAAGGAATTTGGCAGCTCTTAATCGTATGTAAGCTAAAGTTTGCTACGTGTACTTCACCTTCCTTACAAGGAAGCTCTCCATAAAGTGTTTTTAGTAGCGATGATTTTCCGCTCCCTGTCTTACCAATCAGAAAGACGAATTCACCCTGATTAATACTGAAGTTGACGTCCTTCAGAATAGCTTTTGTACCGTGGTAAACGGTTAGTCCTCTTATATGGATAATAGGCGGCAATTTATTTGCTTATCTGGCTATTGTTTTATTGAGCTTTGCAAGTAGATGAAGGTAATACTATTACGCTCCAAATAAAACAATAACTGGCTGAACTAGGTGCTCCCAATATAAAAGGCAAATCACGTATCGCACCGCTACAACTACTTACCCTTGCTTCTTTCCAGACCTGGGGGATTCAGTAGGAGCTGGTCGTACTGATTTGCCACCGCTAAGGTAAGACCATTACTTGAGAGATTCAATAACGCCTTGTGTATGTATGGTGCATAAATACGATCTTAGTCACCCGACGGGCGATGGTGGTTCTTGCTCGAGGACCTGGA
>JBCCHM010000153.1:0-2014 GCA_039028755.1 Bacteroidota bacterium
ACGTTCTATGCGATTTGGAGACAAGACCTATCCATACATTTGTATTACTAACGAACGTTTCCCAAGAGTCATTTCCACCCGACAGGTAGCTGCTAAGCTAGGTAGGTATTATGGTCCTTTTACTGATTTAAAAGCCATGTACCAAATCTTAGATCTCATCAAAAAGCTATATAAGGTCAGAACGTGTACTTATAACTTATCAGCAGAAAGCATTCGTAAGTACAAATTCAGGGTATGCCTAGAGTACCATCTAGGCAATTGTAAAGGTCCTTGCGAAGGCTTACAAGATGAGGCAACGTATAATCAAGATATTGCTCAGATTGAGTATATACTCAAGGGCAACCTTAATGAACTAAAGAAAAAATTTAAAGCACCGATGTATCAAGCAGCCCAGACTCTAGATTACGAAGAGGCACAAAATTATAAAGAAAAGTTAGCAGCCTTAGAAGCTTATCAGGCTAAATCGCTTGTTATCAATCCGCAAGTAGGTGACCTAGATGTGTTTGGTGTTGCTTCTGACGAAGCAGCAGCTTTTGTGAGCTATCTGCAAATCAAAAACGGAGCGATCACTTTTGCACAAACCATGGAGATTAAGAAAAAACTAGCCGAAGCAGATAGTAGTATACTACCTCTGGTTATTTTTAACTTCAGAGAAAAGTATGGTAGTGCTGCATCAGAGGTGCTTATCAATGCACCTCTATCTATAGACCTGGATGGTATTACCCTTACAGTGCCTAAAATTGGTGATAAGAAGAAGTTAGTAGCGCTAGCTGTCAAAAACGCACTCTTTCTAAAGAAGGAACGGTTTATTAAAACCGAGGATTATCAAGCTAAGGCCAATAGGGCGCTTTTGCTCTTACAGCAAGACCTACAGCTCAGAACTTTACCACTATATATCGAATGCTTTGACAATTCTAATACACAAGGAAGCAATCCTGTGGCTGCCATGGTAGTCTTTAGAAATGGTAAGCCTGCTAAGAAGGCTTATCGATACTTTAACATCAAAACTGTAACAGGACCAGATGATTTTGCTTCTATGCGGGAAGTGGTACTAAGAAGGTACAAACGCCTAATAGAGGAAAAACAGCAGCTACCTAATCTGATTGTAGTTGATGGGGGCAAGGGGCAACTCAATGCCGCTGTGCAAGCATTAAAGGCTCTAGATATTTATGGTCAAGTGCCTATTATAGGTATAGCTAAGCGGCTAGAAGAAATTTATTATCCTGGAGACGCTTACCCTATACATATTAGTAAACAGTCTCCCTCGTTAAAGCTATTACAACGGATACGGAATGAAGCACACCGCTTTGCTATTACTTTTCATAGAAATAAACGAAGTAAGGCAAGCCTGAAAAGTCAGCTCGAAGACATACCTGGTGTAGGATCTCAAAGTATTGATAAGCTATTAAAACATTTTAAGTCTATCCCAAACATCAAAGCTGCTAGTGTAGAAGCACTTGCTGAACAAGTGGGTACTAAAAAAGCAGTAGCGATCAAAGCGCATCTATAGGTCTAGGTGCCTGATCTCACAAGATGTGCATTATTGGACGATTGTTTGTATGCGCAAGAGTTGCCATTCCGGCCTTTACACGCTCCAGTCTACACCGATGCTTGCTAAGATACGGTGTGAGTCAATTGCCTGAAGAGGAGCAAAACCAGCACAGAAGTTGGAACAGTTTAAATCCTACCCTACAGGCCATTTTCATGTGGATATGACCATCGTACCAACAGCACAAGGTAAGCTTTACCCATTTGTGGATATAGAAGATATATTTTGTAAGGTACTAGTGCAGTTTAGCTTGCTTTAAAGTAAGCTAAGTCACTATGCATCAATGGAAAAACAAGTATTATAAGCGTTCGCATATTGCGGAAGCTCAATGAAGACAATTAAGCAAAGGTTGCCCCTCAGTTCTTAATGCATTTGATCCTCATAAAATTATCCATATTTCACCTCACATTCCTAAAGTCTTTTATGCTAAGATACAACTTCATATTACTAAATTTTTTGTTGATG
>JBCCHM010000154.1:0-2011 GCA_039028755.1 Bacteroidota bacterium
CACCATACTTAGATCTTCCTTGTAATCTATTTTCTACTCCTGCTGTATCTAGTGTACCGCGTATAATCCGGTAGTTAATACCTGGCAAATCTTTGACGCCTCCGCCTTCAATCAGAACGGTTGAGTGCTCCTGCAGGTTATGGCCTTCACCAGGAATGTAAACGTTGACCTCCCTACCATTGGATAACCTAACCTTAGCTACTTTCTTCATAGAAGAGTTGGGTTTTCTAGGTGTCATAGTAGTTACCTTAGTGCAGATACCCCTACGCTGTGGGCATGCATCTAGTGCAGGAGACTTTGATTTGTAAGTCAACTTTTTTCTGCCTTTTCTAATCAGTTGCTGTATGGTTGCCATTTGAGCTTACTTTTGTATTATACTTAAAAGATAGTATTCTACACTCAAAGATCGTATGTATTATACTTATTCTACACTCAGTCTACAAATGTATATAAATAGAAAGATACAGCCAAGTAAATTTGCATTGCGTAGTAAATTTGCATTGCGTAAGTTTATACTTAGTAATCCACTCTGGATCCATCAGAATTCTAATACTAAAAACGCTTAGGAGTTATTCGGTCTGGATGTGCTTAAGGTCTATATAAATCAGCTGTACAACAAGGGGAAAGCACCTGAATTTGCTATTACTTGTAGTGCTTGACTACCTCTTTGCCATATTTTGCTGATATTTGTTCCACATAAAAAGACTGAAATTAAGAATATTAATTAAGATAAAATACTAACATCTATAGCAGTCAAGCTCTTCTTCCAGAATAAAGTAATGAGACTTTTATAGCCTCTTAGTTAATCCTAGGGTTAGCAAATCCAGAGCAGAAAAGCCATAGTACCTGCTATCCAGCTTAGGAGTAATGCTAGGGTTGTTATTATCAGTAGGTGGACACAACTTAGGAGATCCTCATAATCAAGCGTATATGATATGCCGGCCAACGCTAAATCAAACTTATTAAAGCAAACAAAGCCCATTCAGGACCTCTGTGGGCATGATCACGTAGAAGTACTGGGAGCCAGAGAGCATAATCTCAAGAATATCGACGTCATATTTCCTAGAAACAAGCTAGTAGTCATTACAGGCATTAGTGGCAGTGGAAAGTCTTCTTTAGCTTTTGATACCATCTATGCCGAAGGGCAGCGCCGGTATATGGAGAGCTTTGCAGCATATGCACGTACGTTTATGGGCAATCTAGAACGCCCTGACGTAGACAAAGTCAATGGCTTAAGTCCTGTTATTGCTATCGAGCAGAAGACCACTTCTCGGAATCCACGCTCTACTGTAGGTACGGTTACAGAAATCTATGACTACATGCGCCTCCTATTTGCTAGAGCTGCTGAGGCCTATTCTTACCTAAGTGGACAGAAAATGATCAGGCAAACCGATAAACAGATCCAAGCTCATATTCTTCGTGCATTTGCAGGCAAGCAAGTCACCTTACTAGCTCCAGCAGTCAAAGGCAGAAAAGGGCACTACAAAGAGCTCTTTCAGCAAATCACCAGAATGGGCTTTAGCAAGGTCAGAATAGATGGTACGATCAGAGACCTGATACCCCAGATGCAGATAGATCGCTATAAAACACATGACATAGAGATAGTCATTGATCGGCTATCAGTAACCAAACAAGATAAACAGCGCATCAGTAACTCATTACACACCGCTTTACAGCAAGGCAAAGGCATTGCAATCCTCCAAGACCAAACAGGTAAGTTACACTATTACTCTAGATCCCTTATGGACCCAGACACTGGACTCGCTTATGATGAACCTGCACCCAATACTTTTTCTTTCAACTCTCCTTACGGAGCCTGCCCTACCTGCGATGGCTTAGGTACGGTAACGAAGGTAGATATAGACGCCCTGATCCCTAACAAAGCCTTGAGCATACACCAAGGTGGCATTGCACCTTTGGGCTCTGCACTAGACTCTTGGATCTTTAAGAAGATCACAGCTTTATTGAGAAAGTACAAAATCAGCATAGCTACACCTATCCAAGACCTACC
>JBCCHM010000155.1:0-2000 GCA_039028755.1 Bacteroidota bacterium
GCGGTGTGCTAATGAAATGAGCTTGACATCCTGCGCTTCTAGGCCTTGCTCAGCATCTAGCATCACAAGGCATACGTCCGCGTCCTGTAAAGCCTTCAAGGCTCGAATCATCGAATAGAACTCAGTGTTTTCGCTTATTTTAGATTTTTTACGGATACCTGCTGTATCTGTGAGTATACAATTTTTCCCGTATAGTTTATAGGGAGTATCTATAGCATCTCTAGTAGTTCCAGCCAGGGGTGTAACGATACTTCGCTCTTGGCCAAGTAGTACATTAAGCAGGGAGGACTTGCCTACATTAGGCCTGCCTATGATAGCAATTTTAGGAACGGCTGCTTCCTGCTGCTGTCCATCATCTTGGCAGTGCTTCACTATCTCATCTAGCAATTCTCCCGTACCTGTGCCACTTGCTGCTGAAATAGGGTAGGGAGTACCCATACCCAACATATGGAAGTCGTGTGCCATCAGCTCGCTAGTCACATTATCAGCCTTGTTGGCTACTACAAGCACCGGTTTGTTCGAACCTCGTAGTATAGCTGCTAAATCTTTATCTAGCCCGGTAAGGCCATCCTGGCAGTCTACTACAAATAAGATAACAGTAGCCTCTTCCAGCGCTATCTCGGCTTGTTGGCAGATAGCCCGCTCAAAGATATCTGCACTGCCCTGTACATATCCTCCTGTATCGATGGCTATAAAATGGTAGCCATTCCACGTTGCATAGCCATAGTGCCGATCGCGCGTAGTACCACGCTCGCTAGTCATGATAGCCTTGCGCTGCTCTACCAGCCTGTTGAATAGTGTTGACTTACCTACATTAGGCCTCCCTATAATTGCTACTACGTTTGCCATAAGTACAAAGTTAGTAGATAGCATGAGGAGTCATGAGGTATACTGTTTTTAATCTCAGCGGCTTCTCATTAGAGAAAATTGAAAATTCTCAGCCTTACTCAAAAAATGATTCGTCCCTTTATTCGTTTAGTACGTATTGGGGTTAATAAGGATTGAGACGCTTCTATTGCCCTTGCACCATTTCATCAAATTCAATCGCTTTACGTTATAACAGAGCGGCTAAGGCGTAAGGGCGAAATTTTTTCGCTCATCTCCAGTGACAAAGGTTTGCTGATATACTTTGCACTGCTATCTCTATTTTTCTCTTAGTTTTATGATAGGTTACACCTCTTTATGATTTCGAGAGGAGCGTATCTTTCAAGTTAGCCTCTTAGGATTAAATCTATTTCTTCTTCTACGGTTTGCGAGCCTTCTTTCTATTCTTTTTTCACATGCTCTTATACCTTTAAAATATGCTGCAGGACTCTCCTTATAGAGCCTGTATTGCTCATCTCTAACTTGCCCAAGCCATTCCATTACTTGAAAGCCTTTGATAGGTTATAATTTTTCCATGTTAGTAGTTGACTATTTCTGTTGGTGTATGTATTGCTCATCATTCTATATCCTTCTCATAAATTAATAGCATTATACTGTCTTATACGCAAAAAATTCACCATATGCTTGAAGTTCCAGCTGACTAAAGCACTAGCTCCCTCTATAGCAGCAGCAATATGTTGGGCGTCATTAATACTTCTCTCTGTTAAGGCCCCTTCTTTGATATATAGTTTGGCTAGGTTTAGTATTTCTTCACTTAATCCAATATTTTTTGTATTAGGAAGCCTATCAAATAGGCTACACACCTTTTTAGGTGCATGCTCAAGCTCTTTTTCTATGATACCTAAATAATAACTGCTAGATCATTTTCATTGATGTAGTCAAAGAGCTTGATCGTATCTTTTTCAGATTTTTCATCAAAAAAGCCCCCAAAGACAGGGGAGTGTTAACATCATACTGTGATATTTATCATACTTCTATTAAAGAACAACAATGACGTAGCATCAAGCATTATCCACGACTTAGTGAAACGCTGCCCACTCCGATTAAATCTGACTAAATTGTCCCTAATACTTCTATTACTCGACTCTAGCAAATGCGTCTCTGTTTTACTTATA
>JBCCHM010000156.1:0-1952 GCA_039028755.1 Bacteroidota bacterium
ATTGCTGAACGCCATTTTTCAAAGGCGGGTCTATTGCATAAAGTTTTGAGCGCTTCACTTGTCCTGGTGAAAGTAGGGCCCCACCGGCGAGGCGACGTATGCTACCCTCTGTGCTAAAAATTGACCAACTCATCTCTTTGTTCCTTATACAGGACAATTTTGGGACATATTAAGCTTGTAATTTACGAACGCCGTTTTTCAAAGGCGGGGCTTCAGAGTTAAAGAAGTACATATCCTTCATCAAGATCCCACCTCTGTAAAACTCCGTCCAGCAATCCCAAGGAGCAGGGCGTAGCGCAGATACTAGTGAGCGCCGCTCTTGTCATGCTGAGCGTCAGAGAAGCACTCTGCGTGGTGGCTGAGTATGCAGATTCCTTGCTAGGCTCGGAATGACAGTGGTAGAGTGTCAGTAGCTTGATCTTTTTGCCTACTTCTTGCATCTAAGGGAAAAAGTAGAGCCCCGCCGGCGAGGTGAAAGCATGCCTAAAGCATAAGGTATAATGCTACACAAAAGAGTTGTTAAGGGTCGACTATTTATACAAACTTGCTCTGATGTAGGCGACAAGTACTAGCCAAATCCATGCAAAACAATACCCCTTCCTTTTTAGCAGAAGTTGCAGACCAGCTGTATGCGAAGCATGTTCACCACATGGATGAGCTGACCATTGCCTTCCCTAACAAACGCACAGGACAAGTATTTAAGCAATGCCTAGCAGCTCAAGTCACTAAGCCTATTTGGTCGCCGCAAATATTGACTATAGAAGCACTAGTAGAGCAGCTCAGTCATCTTAGCATTGCCCCTACGTTCACATTAGTTTTCGAGCTTTACCAAACCTTCCAAGTGCTACAACCCAATAAGGAGCCTTTTGAGCGATTTTATGTATGGGGAGCTATGTTACTACAAGACTTTGACGTGCTAGATAAGTACCTCATCAAGGCTGATCAGTTATTTGCTAACCTCAGTAAACAAAAAGAGCTAGAGCTGTCTTACGAATACCTCACCAAAGCACAAAAAGCTGCTATCAGGTCTTTTTGGAAAAGCTTTGATCAGCGACTATCTACACATCAGCGCGATTTTTTACAGCTATGGAAGCTACTACCCCAGGTTTATAAGCAGTTTCGTGAACGTCTATTAGCCCAGAGGATAGGGTACGAAGGACTATGCTACAGAATCGTATGCGATACCCTTGAGCAAGGTATGCTAGCACTCAAACACCAGCGCCTAGCCTTAGTAGGTTTTAATGCCCTGCATACAGCTGAAGAAAAGCTTTTTGCTTGGCTCAAGACACAGATCCCTACTGACTTTTACTGGGATATAGACGCCTATTATATGGAGGATGAGCGCCAAGAGGCAGGCTATTACCTAAGAGCTCACCAGCACAAGCCCTATTTTCAGCAGAGCTTTGTAAGGCCTTTTCCCGAACGCATCCAGGACCCTGCTAAAAACATCAAGCTCTTTGCTGTAGCTACTGAGGTAGGCCAAGCTCAGGTAATAGGCGCTCAGCTACAAGCACTGATTGAGGAGCAAGGAGCTCAGTTTCAGCCAAGCCAAACAGCCATCGTACTAGCTAATGAAGCTTTGCTCCTGCCTATGCTACATGCCCTACCTACTAGTATACAGCAAGTAAGTACTACCTTAGGCTATCCCCTACGTAATACAGCTATCTACCAACTACTCGAGCACCTACTAGCCCTACAAGTAGCTACCAGTCAAGCTGCTTGTCCACCAGACTATCTTCCTACGCAAGCAGTGACCACCATCCTAAGTCATCCACATGTTAGACACTGTGACGAGGCGCTAGCTCAGCAGACTATCAGCCACTTACAGAAAAGTAGCCCCATCTATACCTTCCTTTTCCCACGTATCAGTGCGTTCACGATCCATCAACTTAGGGTATACGAATTCTGATTTCATAGAACTCAGCGTATGCGGGTTGCCTAGGAAGTGACCC
>JBCCHM010000157.1:0-1947 GCA_039028755.1 Bacteroidota bacterium
CAATAATCATTTACTTAGTACTCGTTAAGGGGCGACTAAAATAGCCTACGCCCGGCTCTAGTGTTTCTTTTGAGCCTCTTTTTTTACAAAGAACTAATGCCTACACACACAATAGCCTATTGTTATTTACTTTAGCTAGAAAGTATGCTATGCGTAAAGAGTATCTAAAGCAGACAACAGACCACTTAGATAGCTCTGAGAAAGAGCTAGAGCGCGTCTTGAGGCCATTGAGCTTTACTGACTTTACAGGCCAAGAAAAGATTGTAGCTAACCTCAAGGTGTTTGTACAAGCTACCCAGCGAAGGAATGAACCCTTAGACCATGTGCTGCTGCATGGCCCTCCAGGGCTGGGCAAAACTACCCTAGCCCATATCATTGCCCATGAGCTCAAGGCTAATATCCGCATTACTTCTGGGCCTGTGCTAGACAAACCCAGTGATCTGGCAGGCCTACTAACCAACCTAGAGATACATGACGTACTATTTATTGATGAGATCCATCGGCTGAATCCTGTGGTAGAAGAATACCTCTATACAGCTATGGAAGACTTTAAGATTGATATTATGCTTGACTCTGGGCCTAGTGCTCGCAGCGTACAGCTCAATTTGAATCCCTTTACGCTTATAGGAGCTACCACACGAGCAGGATTACTGACTTCCCCGCTACGAGCGCGCTTTGGCATTAATACACGCCTAGAATACTATGAGGCAACACTCCTGGCTCAGATTGTAAAGCGATCTAGCCAAATACTAGGAGTAGCCATTGAGGAAGCAGCAGCTTATGAGCTAGCTCATAGAAGCCGAGGTACACCTAGGATTGCCAATACCCTACTCAAGAGGACACGAGATTTTGCACAGATTCGTGGAGATGGCACCATTACTAAGGCGATCACCCAGCTAGCTCTAGGTGCGCTAGATGTAGATGAGTATGGCCTAGACGAAATGGATAACCGAATCCTAGCTACTATTATTGAGAAGTTCAGCGGCGGACCAGTGGGCATTAGTACCATTGCCACAGCTTGTGGGGAAGAAGCAGAAACCATTGAAGAAGTGTATGAGCCATTTCTGATACAAGAAGGCTATCTGAAGCGAACACCTCGGGGCAGGGAAGCCACCGAAAAGGCTTATAAGCACCTAAAAATAGCTCCACCCCAGCGTATGGGAACGCTTTTTGAGTAGGCTCAAGCAGCGCATAGACAAATTATGATCAAATCTATTATTGTAGCCAAGGCAGCAAACCATGTTATTGGCAAGAACAACCAACTCCCCTGGCATATGCCTGCGGATATGCAGCACTTTCAACGCACCACGCTAGGCCATCATGTTATCATGGGTAGAAAGACCTTTGAGTCATTGCCAGGAGCCTTGGCAGGTAGGAAGCTGATTATCCTAAGTCGCAATGCTGACTACTGCGCTCCAGGGTGTCTTAGCACCACCAATCTGACAGCCGCTTTAAGCCTAGCCGAACAAGCAGGTGAAGCAGAAGTGTTTATAGCAGGGGGTGGGAGCGTCTATCAAGAGGCCATGCCTTGGGTAGATAAGCTATACCTTACAGAAATTAAGGCTATCATAGAGGGAGATACCTTTTTTCCTGTACTAGCTATAGCTAGCCATAAATGGGTAGAGATCAAGCGGATATCATACGAGGCTGATGCCAAGCATCCTTATGCCTATGACTTTATTGAGTTAACTAAACTAGCTAATCCTTAAGAAGTTTTAAACTTCACTTTTTTATATGCAAAAGGTCGATTACGCCTTAAAGTACCTAGTCCTGAAGAAAAATTAGCAAAAATTAGTCGTTTTGTACAAAAATTGCTAAATATTCTACCCAATCAAGGAGCCACGTTTGGAAAATTCCGTTAAGCAATCCGAAGGAACAGGGCGTCGAGACCCAGCTATTGTTTGAGCCCCGCAACAGGGAATGTTAACCTTATAATGTCAATAAATC
>JBCCHM010000158.1:0-1883 GCA_039028755.1 Bacteroidota bacterium
ACACTGCTCTTTGCTAAGCTGGAGAATGCATATATCCTTCTACTAGTAGCAGCTACCTTATGGATGGGAATAATTGGCTTCTTAGATGATTACATCAAAGTATTTAAACGCAACAAAAAAGGCTTAGCAGGAAAGTTTAAAGTATTTGGTCAGGCTGGCTTAGGGCTGATTATCGGATTAACACTTTCTTTCCGAGAAGATATAGTAATCAGAGAATTCGAAGAATCTATTACGATAATAGAAAATGGAGAGGCTAGCGCAAAGGCTTTTAAGGACATAAAGACTACGAAGACCACGGTACCTTTTTTTAAGAATAACGAATTAGACTACAGCAAGATCATTCCTTGGCTAGATGATAAACATACATGGATTGTTTACGTGCTGCTCATAACGTTTATCATATCAGCTGTTTCTAATGGAGCTAATATGACTGATGGACTGGATGGCTTGGTGGCAGGTGTGTCAGCAATTAGTGGTACTACCTTGGCTATTCTGGCCTATGTATCAGGTAATATCATTTTTTCTCAATATCTTAATATTATGTATATACCCAACTCTGGCGAACTAGCTGTTTTCTGTACGGCCTTTGTAGGAGCCTGTGTGGGGTTCTTATGGTATAATACTTACCCTGCCCAAATTTTTATGGGTGATACTGGTAGCTTGACTATAGGTAGCATCATTGCTGTACTGGCTATAGTGATTAGAAAAGAGCTACTCATTCCACTGCTCTGTGGAATATTTCTAGTCGAAAACTTATCGGTCATCATGCAGGTATCTTATTTCAAGTACACCAAACGGAAGTATGGAGTAGGTAAGCGGATATTGCAGATGGCACCCATACACCATCATTTCCAGAAGCTAGGCTGGCATGAGTCAAAAATTGTTACCCGCTTTTGGATCATTGGTATTTTACTTGCTATCTTCACACTGGTGACCTTGAAGCTAAGGTAATGCCCCAATTACTAACTAGTTGGCCCTTATTATTAATCCCAACTATCCTCTCGTTATGCTGCCTGACAATACCCCGTAAAAAGCCCAGAAGACAAGTTTATGCACTTCTATACCCACACAGGCGTCCTAGCCATCATTTAAAAAATGATTCCATATTCCTCTTACAACGTAACTACAACCTAATTGATGAACACGTAGTGGCACCGTGGATAGAATCCTTACTTCCAATCCTTCTCTGGAGAAGCCTCCTTGTAGTGGGAGCAACCTTGTGCGGCTAGTGACTTGGTACACTTTAGAAAACGATTAGGCCAAGAAGGTATCCAAGCCCTATTCACCCTCTCGGTACATACGCATGGCAACAATTAGGAGGTTAACAAAAGCAGCTAAGGTTGATGTCACGTTGTCAAGTGAGAGAGAAAAGATAAAGAGAAGTTTTATGGTCTATTTTCTCTAGAGGTAAGTTGCCATAGGCAAGGGGAAGTTGGTAAGCAGTACGAATCTGGGTCGAAAGTATGGCTACCACGCTGGATGGTACTCAATTGTTGGTTGGGGTTGAGAATTCTTCTGGTAATCCCTACGACAGTAGCACCTTATTAGTTACGCTCAGCGCGATACGCAGGATGTTTGAGAAGGATTTTACTCAAGTAATAGTGGCCCGAATTAGCTGGTATAGGGTTTAACTTTAGCCTACTGCTACGGGCAGTAAGATTATTTTGCTTGTATTTTTGTGGTGCTCAGTGTCAAAGATTCTAGGCCTTTCTTCTAAGAAAGTAGGGTCTTCATAAGGTCGGCAAGGGGCTTCACTAGTCAATAGAGCAAGGAATCAATAAACAGAAAATCAACCGGTATGATTGCCTACATCACTGGAAAGCTGACGCACAAAGCACCTACCCAGGCTACCCTAGACATAGGGGGCCTAGGATATGAGGTTC
>JBCCHM010000159.1:0-1877 GCA_039028755.1 Bacteroidota bacterium
TATAATCTCGTATTTCATCTTGGTAGAAAAGAGGCCCTTTATTTAAGATGCTAAGTATAGCAGCATGGTCTTTCAATACTTGAAAAGTTCCTGAACTACCCGGAAGTGTCACTTTTTGTACAGTGCCTTCAAAAATTTTCTTGTCAGGTGTAATTATAGTCAAGTGCATCCTGGATTTTTTACATGTGTTTTTTCATAAAGCCTTTAACATTTGATAAACTAATATGGACGGATGAGATACTCAATGGACTTCTTGCACCCCCAAAAAATACGTTGATTTTACATACAGAGGAGATTCTAGAACCACAGTTATGCAAGAAGTCTAGTATCTAACAAACTTAATCCACTGCAATACTCAATGCTTTTTTCCTATCAACTGCATTAGCTTACTTGCAAAGATAAAATCCTTTAGTGCCGCTACCTCGGCATGGAAGACGTTTTCTGAAGTGCCCTCCCAGGCTTTTGTTCCTTGGTCAAGGAACAAAATATAATCACCCATCGTTACCACAGAATCCATATCATGCGTTACAACTACGGTAGTGATGTCATACTCATAGGTAATTTCTTTGATGAGCTCATCTATCAGAAGCGCTGTTTTGGGGTCAAGGCCAGAGTTAGGTTCATCGCAGAATAAGTACTTAGAATTATTGACAATAGCTCGGGCAATACCTACCCGCTTTTTCATACCTCCACTTAACTCAGCAGGCATCTTCTTATTAGCATTTTTCAGCCCTACGCGTTCCAAGCAAAAATTAGCCCGATCTAATTTTTCACTTTTAGACATAGCCGTCAACATATCTAGTGGGAATATTACGTTTTCTTCTACATTTTGGGAGTCGAACAAAGCACTTCCTTGGAATAGCATGCCTATTTCTCGCCTGACGCTGACCATCGCGTCTCTATCGCCATTTAGTATATCTCTGCCATCAAAAATTATGCTACCCTGGTTGGGTTTTAGCAGGCCTACAATACATTTTATGAGTACGCTCTTGCCTGTACCGCTAGTGCCAATGACTAGGTTGATCTTACCCCGATCAAAGTGACCGCTGATATCATCAAGCACAATTTTGCTATTAAAAGCCTTACTGATATGATTGAATTCGATCATTCCTCGAGAAGGCTTTATAAAAGCAGTTGTGTCAATACATAATCTGCTACTAAAATAGCAATACAGCTATTAGTAACAGCACTTGTACTTGCTTGCCCTACGGCTACTGCCCCGCCAAGTACGTAGAAGCCTTTATAAGAAGCGATAGAGGCTATTAGGAAGGCAAAGGCTAGTGATTTGTAGAGGGCAAATCTGATGGTATAGGGCTCAAACATAAACTGTAGTCCATAAATATAATCTCCTGGGGCGATAGCTAAGACCAAAGTGGTAGCTAGGTAGCCGCTATAAATAGCTAAGCACCCTGCGATGATTACGAGGATTGGATACACGAATAGCGTGGCTATAATTTTAGGTAATGCCAGGTAAGTAGTCGTATTGATACCCATGACTTCCAAGGCATCAATCTGCTCGCTAATGCGCATAGAGCCTAATTGGCTGGCAATGTTTGATCCTACTTTACCTGCAAAAACAATAGCCATTACCGTTGGCGCTAGTTCTAGGATAACCATATTACGCACACCATAGCCTATCAAAAAATTTTGGGCGAATGGCGATTTCAGATTATAGCTAATCTGGATGCTCGTTACTGCTCCCATAAATGTAGAGACAATCACCACAATAGCAATAGAGCTGATACCAATAACCACACATTCATTTAATATTTGCTGCACATAGGTTCTTAAAGATACCCTATTAAGAAACATGGAGTGGAGAAAGATGAAATACTTACCTATACTTTTCATGGGCTATCCTATATTATGCATCTAAA
>JBCCHM010000160.1:0-1855 GCA_039028755.1 Bacteroidota bacterium
ATATCTTGAAAGATGCCACCTTGTTCTCTTTCTGCTATGATATGCTTGACAGCTGCTTCTCCAGTTCCTTTGATAGCACCTAGTCCAAAGCGGATTTGGTGAGCCTGGTTAACATCAAAATTCACTTGGCTCTCGTTGATATCAGGTCCTAGCACTTCTATGCCTTGACTGATGCACTCATCCATAAAAAAGGTGATTTTTGATGTTAACCAGGCTCACCAAATCCGCTTTGGACTAGGTGCTATCAAAGGAACTGGAGAAGCAGCTGTCAAGCATATCATAGCAGAAAGAGAACAAGGTGGCATCTTTCAAGATATATTCTCCTTTGTAGAGCGTGTAGACTTAAAGACAGTAAACAAAAAGACGCTCGAGTGCCTGGCTATGGCTGGAGCCCTTGATAGCTTTCAAGGCTATCATCGCAGGCAGTACCTATTTGCAGCAGCTAGCGAACAGACCCTACTCGAGAAAGCTATCCAATACGGCAACCAAGTCAAACAAGAAAAAGCTACAGCACAGCAGTCATTATTCGCTACAGATACCGAGATCCAGTACAGACAAAGACCACCTATACCAGACTGCGAGCCATATGGCACACTCGAAAAGCTCCATATGGAAAAGGAATTAGTAGGGTTCTATATTTCAGGACATCCACTGGACCAATTCAAAATAGAGCTAGCCAATTTTTGTAATTGCCACACGCAAAATGTGCTTCGTCACAAACGAAAAGAAGTACAGCTTGGTGGCATACTTACTGCCTACACAGTTAGGCATAGCAAACAAGGAAAGCCTTTTGCGCTATTTACACTAGAGGACTATGAGGGTACCTTAGACCTTGCCATGTTTGGAGAGGATTTTCTGAGAAATCAACACATACTGCAAAAAGGAACATTTATATATGTAGTGGGTACTGTGTCAGAAAGGTATAACCAAAAAGATGTATGGGAATTCAGACCCCAAAAGATCAGTTTCCTCAATGAGGTCAGAGAAAAGATGAGCAAGAGACTACTACTTAAACTACCTATCGAGAAAATAGATGTAGACTTTGCAGAAAAGGTTGAAAAAGCTATTATCAGCTACCCTGGGCAGTGTAGCCTTAGCATCACTATGGTAGACCAAGAAGAGGCAATAGTAGTAGAGTTGCTTGCTAGAAGCTATCGTGTTAACCCTGCTGATGAACTATTGAATACCTTAAGCCAGATTACAGGACTAACTTATCGTCTCTGCTCATAAATGGATATCTCATTAAGGCTGCAGAAAAGCAAAACTTACACTATATTAGGCCTTATAAAACTTATTTTGTATATAATTTTATAACCTGTAAACTTTATATAATATGGCTGAAGAACAAAATGCTCTGAATATTACAGACACTAACTTCGACATAATGATACAAGGTAATAAGCCTGTATTAGTTGATTTTTGGGCTCCCTGGTGTGGACCTTGTCGTATAATGAGTCCTGTCATTGAAGAACTAGCTGAGGAGTACAAAAATAAGGTAGGTATTTATAAGCTCAACATAGATGAAAATTCACGTACTTCTAGTGTACATAATGTTAGCAGCATTCCTACCCTGATCATCTTTAAAGATGGACAGCCTATAGACAGAATGACAGGCGTTGCAACCAAAAGCGCCATCAGAGAGAAGCTAGATGCATACTTATAGGGTTGTTAGCTAGTCTAAAATAAGTCAGAGAAGGCCATCGGAGATTAGTAGCTGTACTATTGCAGTACTGCCATGCTACATAGGAGGGGTGCGAATCTATGGTTGAGCGAATAACGAAGTCTATAGGATAAGCAAATCGTCCAGTAATCTTGTGGGCTTGCGTGGACTTGAACCACGGACCTCTACATTATC
>JBCCHM010000161.1:0-1825 GCA_039028755.1 Bacteroidota bacterium
CTCTTACCGCTCTATGGCTGAGATGAAAGTGCTCAAACCTGCGCTTGATACTATTAAAACCAAATACGGAAATGATCTCCAAAAGATACAGATAGAACAAGTAAAACTTTACAAAGAAATGGGTATCAACCCTTTAAGTGGGTGTATACCTGTGTTGCTACAAATGCCGATACTACTAGCTATGTTCAACTTTTTCCCCAATGCCATTGAGCTACGGCAAAAGGCCTTTCTATGGGCACATGACCTGTCTACTTATGATTCCATTATCAACCTTCCCATTAGTATACCTGCCTATGGCAGCCATGTGAGTTTATTTACTTTACTGATGACAGCTTCTACTCTGCTCTATACCTGGTCAAGCAACCAAGTGAGTGCGCCACAAGGTCCTATGAAGCTCCTAGCATACCTGATGCCTATTACATTTATGTTCATCCTGAATACCTTCCCAGCTGGATTGAGCTTCTACTATTTTGTCTCCAACCTAGTCACCTTTGGTCAGCAGGCTTTGGTCAAAAGGTTTGTAGATGAGGATAAAATCAAAAAGAAGCTAGCTAAGAATAAAGCTAGGAACGGCGATGGTAAGAAGTCTATGTTCCAGTCGCGCCTACAAGCAGCGCTTAGAGCAGCACAGATACCTAAGAAGCAATAAAGGCTATCAGCTAAAAAAGGCATCCAGCCCAAACCTGCTGCTAGCTACACACAATCCTACCTGGCCTCTTATAGGTGAGACCCTACTGTGAGTGATCTATGAGGCAAGTACTCCATAGTAGTGGCATCTAGGCATTTTTTACCTTTTTGCCAGTAGGCATAGTCTTCGTAAGTGCCGGGGTATTCTTTGATTTGCTTATCTTCGATATACCAGATTTTATTGGCAATCCGTGAGATAAAGTAGCGGTCGTGTGACACGATGATGCACGAGCCTTGGTATTGCTGCAGGGTCTGCGCTAGGATGTCAATAGAAATCATATCTAGGTGGTTAGTAGGCTCATCTAATAGCAAGAAGTTCGCTTCAGAGAGTAAGGTTTTGGCTAGAGCTACCCTTGATCTCTCGCCCCCAGAGAGTACTTTTATTTTTTTATACACATCATCTTTAGTGAACAAAAACATACCAGCTACTTTTCTCAGTTCTGTCTCAGACGTGTGTAACCCTACTTGCTTGAGCTCTTCTAATAGCTCGTTTTCTAGGTTCATGGCCTCTAGCTGATGCTGTGCATAAAATGCTATGGTCACGTTGTGGCCTAAGGTGATGGCATCTGTATTAATCGGCTCCTGCCTAGCAATGATGCGTAGTAAAGTAGACTTACCTTGTCCATTAGCACCAACTAGAGCAATCTTATCTTTCCGCTCCACCTTAGCACTGGCCTCCCGTAGTATCTCGAGGCTACCAAAGGCTTTGTTGACATGGGAGAGTGATACCACCACCTTGCCAGGACTTTGCTGCATGCTAAAGTTAAATCTGACTGTAGGTATATTATTGACTGGCGCTACTTGCTCCATTTTTTCTAATGCCTTGATTCTAGATTGTACTTGTTTAGCCTTAGTGGCCTTAGAGCGGAAGCGCTCTACAAAGCGCTCTGTATGTTGTATTTTCTTTTGCTGGTTACTATAAGCATTTTGCTGTAGCTCTACCCTAGATGCCTTTGCTTCTTGATAAAAGGTATAATTACCTGCATATACAGTCAGCTGCTTGTTAGCTACCTCTACCGTCTTGTTGGTCACATTATCTAAAAAACGACGATCATGTGATACTACTATAAAGGCACTATCATAACTCTGTAAATAGTTCTCTACCCATTGGATAGAGCCTAAGTCTAAGTGGTTAGTA
>JBCCHM010000162.1:0-1818 GCA_039028755.1 Bacteroidota bacterium
ATACACCAGTTGACTTTATCCATGCTATTATTCAGTACAGCTTGAAAAAGCACATAGCTAAGTTTGAAAATGAAACCCACTAGGCGCCTCCTGAAAGTACTATTACTCCACCTTAGCCTTATGGTGGCTGTCTTCAGCAGTATAGCTTTCCTATTTTTTGAGGTTGTGCTTCCTATTATGATCAGGCATGGGCAGTCTATAACTGTACCTGACGTCAAAGGCGCTCCCTTAGATGCACTGGATGAGCTGTTGACTCAACGTAATCTTTGTTTTAAGATTATAGAAGATGCTATTTATTCGCCTGCCTATCCACCATCAGTGGTACTAGAGCAGTATCCTAAACCCGGTGCTCGGGTCAAGGAGGGTAGGAGTATCTCTATCACGCTGAATGCTAAACCTCCTGAGGTGAGCATGCCGAACTTAATAGATGGCTCTGTCAGAAATGCGCAAGTACTCTTGAAAAGCCGAGGCCTAACCCATGGCACTATCCAGTATGTACCAGACATTGCTAAGAATGCTGTGCTAGCGCAACAATATAAGGGCCAGCCCATTGCCTCAGGAACACGCATTGCACAAGGTTCTCAAATTGACCTCGTAGTGGGTGCTGGACTAGGTAAGCAGCTCATTGCGGTGCCTGACGTAGTAGGCATGACGTTAGAAGCTGCTGAGCTCTTGTTCTTGGATGTAGGCGTAGGGCTTGGTAGTGTAGTCTATAAAAGGGTAGACAGCTTGGGTGCTGGTACTATCTGCCGCCAAGTTCCCTCAGTAGGTGCCCAAGTAAGAATAGGCGAAACCGTCGATCTATGGCTAGTAGAAGGTAAACAAGAAGAGCCGGCCATTGAACCCGATACGCCCATCTTACAGGAACATTGACGCCTAGCCTATGCTTACCGTTTATCGGGTTATAAACTCTAGTAAGTAGCCATCAAGAACCTAATAAACAGATGATCTCACGACTTAAATAAGCTGTGTAAGTGCTACAAAATCTGCTACAGTAAGCTGCTCTGCTCGCTTACCTAGCATGGCTGAGTTCAGTATGCTCTCAGAGAGCCTTAGATGCCTCAAGGCATTCTTAAGCTTCTTTCTGCGCTGCTGAAACCCTGCCTTGACTACCTTAAAAAAGATTGCTTCATCACAAGGAAGCTGCTTAGTACTATTACGCTGTAAACGTACCACAGCGGAGTATACCTTGGGGGGTGGTGTAGACATAGCTGGACTTACTGTAAAGAGATACTCGATATCATAAAATGCTTGTAGCAAGACGCTAGGTATACCATAGTCCTTACTATCAGGCTTAGCAGTAAGGCGTTCTGCTACTTCTTTTTGAACCATACTAACTATCTCTTGTACTTGGTCTCGATGGCCTAGCAGCTTAAAAAACAGCTGGGAAGAGATGTTATAAGGGAAATTACCAATGATGGCTACAGGTCCATGCCAGAGCTCATCTAGCCGTAGTGATAAAAAGTCAGCCTCTAGAATGCTGTTTTGTATAGATGGATAAGTATGCTTTAAATAAGCCACCAACTCAGGATCAATTTCTACCAAGTATAGCTGGTGCGTATCCCTTTGTACAAGTAGTCTAGTTAAAACTCCTATACCAGGCCCTAGCTCTATGATCGTTTGGTAGTTATTGCTGAAGCTGAGGGCCTCAACAAACTTTTGCGCTACGCTCGGATCTTGTAGGAAATGCTGACCTAAGTATTTTTTAGCTTTTAATAGTTTTATACGCTGCATGTATAATATATAGGATCTGTAGAAGATTTTATTTTCTCTCAAGCAAAAAGTTGGGGGTTTAGTCTAACATAAATTATCTATAAA
>JBCCHM010000163.1:0-1805 GCA_039028755.1 Bacteroidota bacterium
ACCCTTACACGCAACACTAAGAATATAACTTTGCTAGAAAATAAAATAAGAACACTTATTCCTGGTTCATAACTCAATCAGAAAACCAATAAAAGTGCACTTGAGTCATACCCATAAGTAACTACTTATCTTATAGGGCTATTTTTTTGCTATGGAGTCCAGTCTACAAGACATTCAAGCACTGATTACCACAGAGCTCAAAGCCCTAAACAAGTATATATACAAAATCCTAAAGAGAAGCGATCTTTTGCTAGGTCAGCTTACAAAGTACTTACTCCAGCACCCAGGCAAGCAGCTACGGCCCCAATTGGTATTTTTAGTAGCAGGGGCTAGTGGAGGCATTACAGAGAAGACACGCCGAGGAGCAGCCTTAGTCACCTTGCTGCACAATGCCTCACTTGTACACGATGATGTAGTAGACGAAGCCACGCATCGACGGGGTATGAGCTCGATCAATGCAATATGGAAAAACAAGGCAGCTGTGCTATTGGGAGACTATATCTTATCTAGTGGATTACGCATAATAGTTGAGCATCAAGATTATGACTTCCTAGAAACCATCTCAAACACTACCCAAGCTATGAGTGAAGGAGAACTACTACAAATAGAAAAAGCCCACCAGCTCGCCATCACAGAAGCAGAATACCTCCAAATCATCCAACAAAAAACAGCTAGTCTTATGGCCGCCTGTTGTGCTATAGGTGCCTTATCTGCCAATGCCTCAGGAAGGCAAGCAGACATCATGTATCAAGTAGGTGATCAGCTAGGTATAGCTTTTCAGATACAAGATGACTTGCTAGATTATAACAGCGCTGGCAAGCTAGGTAAAGCTACTGGCATGGATATCAAAGAAAAAAAGATAACCCTACCGTTACTTTATGCGCTGCAACAAGCTACTGAACATGATCGCCAAAATATCCTACATATGATCAAAAATCATGGTCAGAAGCCTGAGAAAGTACAAGAAATCATGGCATTTGTACGTAGTGTAGGAGGAATAACTTACGCGCAGGAAATGATGTATGGCTACCGTAGAAAAGCCCTTGAGCTCCTAGCAGTCTACGTACAGCCTTCTCCCTATAAAAAGATGCTTACTAACTTAATCTATCAAGTGATCGACTAAAAGGCAGCCTTCCTAAGGCCGCAGTACTATACACTTTTGGCACGTATATTGTTTATGTATAGGGTGAATATAAAAACGTTTAACGCTAAAATAAGGAGGTTATCATGTCACTAATGAAATTAGACCAGAGTAGCTGGATGCCTAGCTTCTCCAACATTTGGGAAGATTTCTTTGGGAGAGATATTACAGATATGCCAAGCTGGAGAATGGGCTCAAGTATACCAGCAGTCAATATCGAAGAGCAGTCTGATAAATTTTTAGTATGCTTAGCAGTGCCTGGTATGAAACGCGAGGACTTCAAAATAGCAGTAGATAACGGTATATTATCTGTTTGCTCAGAAAAAGAAAAAAAGCACGAAGAGCAAGATAAAGCAGGAAAATTTACTAGACGAGAATTCAGCTATCAGACATTCAAGCGATCCTTTACTTTACCTGAGTCTGTCAAGCCTGACCAAATAGAGGCTAAGTACGAAGATGGTATTCTAGCCATCCATCTACCCAAGCGAGATGAAGCTCAGGTACAGCCTATTAGGCAAGTTGCAGTCAAGTAGAGGAACCCAAAAGCTAACAAGGGAAGTATGTATGCATTACGTACTTCCCTTTTTTGAGAGTATTAGCATACAGTGATTGAGAACGTCAGGCCCGATCACCGACGATGACAGCGGCGAAAGCCAGTCATTTG
>JBCCHM010000164.1:0-1799 GCA_039028755.1 Bacteroidota bacterium
AATATGGCTCCTACGAAAATATTTATTCTTCAATTGGTTATCAGGTCTTTACGTGACTAATTTAATACGTAAAGTTTAACAGACCCTTTCAGAATATACACAACTAATATTACGTTCCTATAACTAGCCCTGCACAAGCCATAAAAGACTAAAAGCAATCGAGCCAACGTTGGAACTATGCTTATATAAAGATTCACTGCACGCCTCTACGTTGCAGTTCATCTCTGATCTGGGCAGCCTGCTCATAATCTTCTCGTGCTACTACGTCCGCAAGCATATCTTTGAGCGCTTCTACAGAGTAATACTGTAAATTAGTAGAACTATCGTTTTGTTGTCGGGCATATGTTTGCGACATAGATAGGCTAGGCTTCTCACCAGATAGTTGAGTTTTAACTCCCCTACCTATCTTATTGAGTAAAGCTTCATCAATGAATAAAGGAGCCTTAAAGCGTAGTCCTATAGCTATGGCATCAGAGGGCCTAGCGTCGAGCTTTAGGGTCGATTTTCCATCTGTCATGCTTATCTGAGCAAAAAAGGCACCATCCTTCACGGTAGTAATAGTGATTTCCTGAACGGTATAGCCCAACTTTAGCAGGGTATCCTTAAAGATATCATGCATGATAGGCCGGTGTAGCCGATTACCTTCGAGGGCTAAGGAAATAGCATGCGCTTCTAGAACGCCAACCATGATGGTTAGTACTCGATACCCTGCTACTTCCCCTAAAAGCATCGTAGGGGGTGCTTCTCGCACTCGATTGTAGAAGAAGCCTAATACGTCTAGCTGTACTTTCTTCAAGGTGGTAAGTGTTTATTGCTTAACCTAATTCACTCTGCAAGTTGCTAAATACTGTGAGCAATTTCAAGACCAAAATTTATTGAAGCTACTACTATAAGCCCTCTTCTCCTACAGGCTCATGAAGCTAACTAGCCCTGTAGGCGGCACTCAAATTACAATGCAATAAAGCCCCTCCCAGGAGCCTAGAATAAAACTTAAACCCATATATTTACACAATACCACAGATCACTATGGTTGTACTCAGATGGTTTGCTAGGCAGGTCTTCAAGTGGCTTGGCTGGAAGATTATAGGAGACCTACCCCAAGGCCTTGACAAGGCAGTACTAGTCATGGCGCCGCATACGAGCAACTGGGACTTCTTTTATGGGATGACTACAGTCTTGATCAAGCAAGTGTCCGCTAGATTTGCCATCAAGCAAGAAGTCATGCTTTTCCCCTTAGGTCCTCTCCTCAGGTGGCTAGGAGCCATTCCTATTGATAGGAGGCGTCGGGGGAGGCAAACAGCTCAGGCGGCCATGATGGGCCAGCTATTCCAAGAGCACGAAAAGCTAGTGCTCATCATAGCCCCAGAAGGTACGAGAAGCTATGCACCTCGGTGGAAGACTGGCTTTTACCGCATAGCGATGCAGGCACAGGTACCGATTGTGCTAGGATACCTAGACTATACCAAGAAACACGCTGGCATTGGGCCTGTCTTTTATCCTACTGGCAATGTAGAGCGTGATATCCAGGAGATACGAGCCTTTTACAAAGATAAAACTGGGAAATATCCAGCCCAGGGAGTATGGTAATGTACAAGAAGGCCCGGCATGGAAGGGAGTGTATACATCATACTGTGATATTGATCATACTTCTATTAAAGAAGAACAATAGAGTAGCATTAAGCATTCTCCACAACTTAGAGAAACGATTCCCACTCCGATTAAAGCTAGCTAAATTGTCCCGAATACTTCTATTACTCGACTCTAGCAAATGCGTCTCTGTTTTACTTATAACAGGACCC
>JBCCHM010000165.1:0-1744 GCA_039028755.1 Bacteroidota bacterium
AATTTTTTCTGTTAACATAGGTAAATGTTCATCACGTGTTCTAAACAAATTAAACGCATTTTATTCAGAGGCCTAGCTAAGCTAGGCCTCTGACTTCTACTGGTTGATGGTAGGTAACTTTATGTCTATCTCGTGGGGGTGACATCCACACCATGTAACAATTCCTAGCAGGGTCTTTCATGTTGATTCCTTTAAAAAAGGAATGGCGATCGTTAATGCTACATTTTTTGCCTATATCGTCGGCCTGCGATTCAAAAATTTTACCAGACCAAGTCATGCACGTAGCGTATAGTTTCTTGTTTTTGATAATAAACAACTGTATTTCCAGTGTCTTTTTTTCAAAACTTGCTGATTGGGGTATTGTGGTAGGGACAGCAAGCTCTACGATATCGCCAGATTCATCTGCACATGAAAGCGTGTACTGATCATAATCAATAGCTAGTTGCAAATTCTTTGGTTTGTACACAGGTATGTTATCTGCTGATGCTGCATAGTCTAAAAATGAGCTAGAGTTAGCGGCTATATGTAGCGGTAGAAACGCACTCTTTGGCAAATTGGTACCAATAAATCTCAGATCAGCATGGACGCAAGCGCTGAAGGAAAGTTCAGCAAACTGCTCTCTGTCTATGAAATTATCTTCCGTAAAACCAATAGCTTCCATACCAATCAAGCCAGTATGAGGGCGTATTTCCATTGGAGCCACTCCTTGAGGCAAAAAGGGCTCTAGCAACTCCAGAGCAACTTCGAAGGTATAATATAGCTCAAAGTCTAAGTACCATGCTACTGGATTGCGTAATGTTGCTTTGGAAGCCATATGCCCTTACTATTAGTCTAATTTTTTAATGTTCAAATGCCCCTTTCTATAACGTGTATACATGTCCATGAAGTTATCAAAGAAACTGGTACCTCTGTCTACCGTAATGGTTTGTCCGCGAATGGCGTCACAATAGCCACTACAAAGGCCGACAATGGCATCAGCCACTTCTTCCGCTTCGATACAGTAATTGTCTGGCACAAACTTTTTGACAAAAGGTGCTAGTTCTTTGCCAAAGATGGTCTCCAAGGACTGAGTCTTAATAGCCCGTGACCTAACAGCATTAATGATTACCGCTTCTTCTCTAAAGCGATAGCTCAGATAACGACACATGCACTCAATCACTGCTTTGGAGGCGGATACATAATCATAGCCATACGAATAGTGGTCAGGCCCTGTGGATGAGATAGCAATGATATAGTTGGGAAACTTACCCAATACCTTATGCATTCTTTGGGTGTAACCAACCATAGGCCAAGCAGAATAAGAGAGTGTTCGTTGCAATCCCTTTAGGCTATAATCTTCGAAAGAGTCGATCACGGGTGCTACGGAAACATTACTGACAAAAACGTCAATATGTCCGTGGGCTTTCTGTATAGCTGCCAGTAGCCTGTCTGTATCTTCTTTATTAGCTACGTCTGCCTGAATCAGCGCAGGCTTAGTGGCCCCTAAGTCTTCGAAGGCACTAAAAATACTATCCTCTCTTTAAACCAATACCTCGAGTTCCACCTGTAATCAACATTTATTACTATAGAGCTGCTGTTAAATCATTTTTAGTATATTAGCAAGGCTTGCTAGCTGAACTACCTGATATATGGCTAAACAATTACCTACAAGAGCAGAGAACTATGCAATCTGGTACAACGAATTAGTCAAAAAAGCAGAGCTAGCTGAAAATTCGCCCGTGCGTGGCTGTATGACCATCAAGCC
>JBCCHM010000166.1:0-1688 GCA_039028755.1 Bacteroidota bacterium
GCCAATTGTGGTTCAGAGAGATAGCGGTGGTGCGCGTCATATCTTCTTCCAGTTGCGTTAGTAAAAGCCGCCAACTACCTCCCCTCCATCGGTAGATAGACTGTTTAGCATCACCTACTGCTAAGCTCATATGTCCTGCTGCTAGGCTATTGTTTATCAGGGGTTGGAAATTTTGCCACTGCAAGCCTGAAATGTCTTGAAACTCATCGATCAGGAAGTGTTTGTAGTAGGCTCCTATTTTCTCATACACAAAGGGTGCATCGTTCTCAGCAATGATTTGGCGTAGAAAAGTAGCTGCATCAGATACGAGCATTACATTATTTTGGTTTCTATAGTCATTCAATCTCTCTAGCAATTGTGTGGTGATGCCAAAAGCATAGATAAAGTGCTGAACAGCCAAAGCGGTGTGATAAATGCGATGATGCGCTCGGTAAAAGCGAATAGCCTGCTCTAAAATACTTAGCAAGCTATGCTGCACTACTTGCACTATGCGCTGCTGTTTGTCCGTGGTCTTACTGTACCATGCTTCTATACGCTGTAAGGCCCTTGTAGCTCGCTGTGTGGGTACAAAACTGTACTTTTGCTGTAGGCCTTCTAGGTAGCCTGCTACCCCGCGCTTTCCATAGGCAAAGTCTGCTACTACCAAACCTGACTGGTGTATGGCCTTCATAGCTACCTCGCCTAGTTCTTGGAGGTTCCTTTCAAAGTGAACTATGGCCTGTTGCAGTTTTTGTAAAAATGCATTGAGAGAAGTTTTATCACTGATTGCACGCCCTAGTTGCGCTTCCTGAACGCTGAAAGTTTCTGTAAAAATCTCATGGCCTAGCGCCTTCAGCTCCCTTTTGAAGTCCCAAGTCTTGCCCTCTAGTAGCTTGTATTCAGCAAAGGCAACCATCCATTGCTTCAGCTGCTTATCATGGCTAGCTGTAGCTATTAGTTCATTGATAATGAGGTCTAAGATAGTTTCCTGCTCTATCTCAATGCTGAACCCACTTTGGAGACCTAGTTCCTTGGCAAAGCCACGGATGATAGCCTGAAAAAAACTATCAATCGTACTGACGGTGAAGTGAGTATAATTATGTAGGATCTTAGATAAGACTGCTTGGGCACGCTTTTTTAGCATAGTCACCTCCCAGCCTTTGAGTCGCATCAGCTCCTTAGCTAAAGGGCTAGCCAGCCCTTTAGCTAGACTGTGTAGACAAGAGAGGATACGTTGCTTCATCTCTTGGGTAGCCTGGTTGGTAAAGGTTACAGCTAAAATTTCCTGAAAGCGTTCAGGGTTTTCTAAGGCTAGCTGCAAGTAGGTGCTGACTAGCGTATGCGTTTTACCTGAGCCAGCTGAGGATCGATATAGCTTGAGTGTAGACATACACTAATAAGTATTCCCACTTTTTCATAGGTCACGCCTACAGCATTCTTTTTTAGGCGTTTATTATTCTATCTAATAGCTTACAGGGTAGCGCCTTGCAACTTCTATATCAGTTGTGGTACGCAAATCTACTGGGGGATGGACAAACTCGTCGATCCTTAATAACTTTCAATGGTTCTAGGAAACGCAAATTCCCTAGGAGATAGCCCTAGCAATTTTAACGCTGTGCAGCATAGATAATATAAGCAAAAAAATCTAACTCCCTGAGCCTTCTGCTCAGGCCGACCAATAGCATAAACGCTCTTGCCTGTACACCTGA
>JBCCHM010000167.1:0-1616 GCA_039028755.1 Bacteroidota bacterium
ACAACGTACACATCTTGATGACTCTTACCTCACCAGCTGCCCAGCAGCTGAGCTCATTCCTAGTCAAGTAGAGAGTAGTGTTGCGTCTATCGAGGGTATTAATGAAGTTAGGGTAGAGCTTACCTTTGAGCCGCCCTATAGTATGGATAGGATGTCTGAGGAGGCCAAGCTAGCTCTAGGCTTTTTGTAAAAGCAGGTGTTGTTCAGTGACAGCAAGACTTGTAAGGAGGTTACCAATCTTCTCTTGCTCACAAAAGTCGGTAGGAGGCTATTCTGAGTTTGTGATTCAGGAAGAGGGCATCAATGAAGTCAAAGTAGCAGCTTACCTTTGAGCCACTCTATAGTACAGATAGAATGTCTGAGCTAACTCAGCTCTTGGCTTTTTATCTAAGAGTAGGTGTTGTAAAGCAGTAGCAAAATACATATCTTTACTCCACACGTTTGCGACTAACAATGTATAACCTAAAATTTTTGTTACTATGTATCCAGAAACTTTAGTCATTCCTATGGAAGCCGAGCTTACAGAAGCAGGCTTTATAGCATTAAAAACAGCCAAAGAAGTAGCTGATCACTTCAAAAGTCACACAGGTAGTACGATGCTAGTCATCAACTCGCTGTGTGGCTGTGCAGGACCAGATGCACGTTTAGGCGTTACACAGGCTCTAGAAGCAATCAAGCATAAACCCGACCACCTGGTCACTATATTCGCTGGTGTAGACGAGGAAGCTATGATGCAAGCTCAAGAGTACATCAAGCCCTATCCCCTATCTGCTCCTGCCATAGCCCTGATCAAAGACGGTGGCGTAGTGCACTTTCTGGAGCGGCATCAGATAAAAGGTAAGCCTGCAGATACACTTGCCTCAGAGCTTGCAACTGCTCTAGAGCAGTACTGCTAGCATGCCTGAATGTACTTGATGGGCAAGTGCTCCTTGACACCACCTTAAACCCTAGCGAACTATGCACTTACAAGTTGGCGACCAAGCCCCTAACTTTGTGGGCAAAGACCAAATAGGTAGAACTACTAAGCTGGCTGACTTTGCAGGCAAGAAGCTAGCGCTATATTTCTACCCCAAGGACCATACACCAGGCTGTACAGCCCAGGCTTGTAGCCTGAGGGATAGCTACAAAGCCTTACAGCAGTCAGGCTATGAAGTAATAGGCGTCAGCACAGATAGCGAGCAGTCACACCAAAAGTTTATAGCTAAGCAACAACTTCCCTTTCGGCTTATTGCTGACCAAGACCATAAAATTCACGAGCAGTATGGCACGTGGATACAGAAGTCCATGTTTGGCAAGAAATATTGGGGTACAGCGCGAGTGACCTTTATTATTGATGAGCAAGGGAGGATTGAGCGAATCATTGACCAGGTAAAGACAAGGAACCACGCAGCACAGATACTACCGTAGTTCTGTACAGACATTTGCTGATGGGGTAGGCGTGTATTCTACAAAAATGCTTCGCTAGCCCTTAGCATGACAATAAAGTAGTTTCCCTTGTTATTCTGAATGAATCGAGGAAGATAATCCTGTTTCCTCTGCCTTGGATGATTCACTGTGCAGTTCTACACAAATTTGTTATTTATAGTAGAGATAATACAGAGAAGATTCTAGAATCA
>JBCCHM010000168.1:0-1577 GCA_039028755.1 Bacteroidota bacterium
ACAAGGTGCTAAGCAGCCAGAAACTAAAAAGGTAATGGTAGCAGCACACATGGATGAGCTAGGCCTTATTGTAAAGCACATCGATCAAGAAGGATTTATACATTTTCATACTTTAGGGGGCTTTGATCCTAAAGCACTCATTGACCAGCGCGTGATTGTACATGGAAAGCAAGATTTGATAGGCGTTATAGGCGTAAAAGCAGTCCACTTTATGACTGATACAGAGCGCAAAAAACCACTTGAGATAGCAGAATTATTTATTGACTTAGGCATGAAGCAAAACCAAGTGACTAAGTATGTAGCAGTGGGCGATCCTATTACTAGAGAAAGGAGCTTGGTCGAAGTAGGAGATTGCGTAAGTAGCAAGTCGCTCGATAATAGAACAGGTGTTTTTGTATTGCTAGAAGCCTTACGAACGCTCCAAGACGTACCTTACGACTTATATGCTGTCTTCACCGTTCAAGAAGAAGTAGGCATACGCGGTGCCCAAGTAGCTGCACACTACATCAATCCAGATTTTAGCCTGGCTTTGGATACCAGCACTTCACTAGACCTACCCACTACGCAGCCTCATGAAAAAGTGACCACACTTGGCAAAGGAGCAGGCATTAAGATAATGGACTCTAGGACTATATGTGACTATAGGATGGTAGGCTATCTGAAAACAATAGCAGCTCAAAACAATATTGCTTGGCAAAATGACCTAAAAACAGTAGGGGGTACAGATACTTCAGCCTTACAGCGCATGGGCGAACATGGTGCTATAGCAGGAGCACTGACGATCCCTATACGCTATGCCCACCAGGTAGTAGAAATGGTACACCAAAGCGATGTCGCATCCTGTATGCGTCTTCTACAAATAGCCCTTACAGACTTAGATATCTACGATTGGCGGCACAGCTCATTATCAAGCTATTATTTATTGGACCATTTATATCAAGAAATATCCTAGTCAATTTTTGAACAATAGTTTAGTATAAATAAAGGCACACTCATTACATAATGAGTCAATATGATGATAACAGATAGACAAGTATGGGTGATTAGCTCAGCTGGTTGAGAGCGTCCCGTTGACATCGGGGAGGCCGCTGGTTCGAATCCAGTATCGCCCACTAGTTTATGTTGTTGATGTGTAGAGCATTTGACTTGACAACCGGCTACGTGGCCAAAATTAAACAATAAGGCTATTTGCTGATGCAGCTCAAGATTACCTAGTAGGTCTCTAGACAGTTCTCCGTACTACAATACCCATACTCACTAGTGCATTGAATAGGCGTACAGCCCCCGGTGCATTGGGAATCCTCTAGCGATAGATCATAGGCTAAAGAAATTGCTTCGCTAACGTCAAAGTACTATATGGTCAGATACAAAACTACAAGGCAGTACTTTGGGCTGCCTGTTCTACAATAGACTTCTTGCATAACTGTGGTTCTAGAACCTCTTCTGTATGTAAAATCAATGTATTCTTTGGGGTTTTGCAAGAGGTCTAATAAAGAAGGGACTAGTGAACTTTAGCTTAATTTAAATTAAGCTAAGTCACTATGCATCAATGGAAAAACAAGTATTACAAGCGTTCG
>JBCCHM010000169.1:0-1569 GCA_039028755.1 Bacteroidota bacterium
ATGAGAATTATCTTCAAGAAACTGGATTAAACCAATGATCATTTTATTAAGCTTAGTAACACAACAATCGTTAGCTTATGATCTTATTAAACTATAACAGCAATAATTCTAAAATTAATACTCTTTATTATAACGCTTGTCGTCTGCTTTTTGCCTTCCTATTGCTCCCAGTAAACGCAGTAGGCATAGACGCCATAAAGCTCAACTTGGAGGAACAAAGAAGGTATAACCCAGGAATAGCTAGACAAACCATAGAAATCACTAGAGAAGGAGACTTACACGACAAGCTGTTGCAGAGGCAATCTATTGACCGATCACGCAGAGAAGTTATAGCAAACAATCAGATTAAGCAGCCCGGTAATGATATAGGAGGAGAAAAAGCAACAAAATTGCTTGCTCTAAACAGAGAAAGCACTGATTTTTTCAAGACTACCCAATCAGACTCAGAAGAAGAACCACCAGAAGACGAAACAAAAGATGAGTCTACTATCTCACTAGCTAAAATCACGCCTGAGCAATTGGCAAAAGATGCTTGGGAGATTCACCAAGTGCTAAGTTATCATCCTCCTCAAGTATATGATGGAAACACTGTACTATGCACTGCCCTTTTAAGCTGGGATTCAAGCTGTAACCAATATACTATACACAAATTTGCCTTTTTTAACACCAAAAAACCTAGTGAAGAAGTTAAGGTAAAAGCAATAGACCTGGGGTATACAGTGCAATTAGAAGAGCCATCGCATGCAGAAGGCGCTTTACTACAGTTTTTAGCTAGCAATCCACAATATACACACCTCGTGGCTATGGGATGTAGCAGAAAACATTGTAAAGAATGCCATCAACTGATGCAGTGGATATTGGGCCCTGACTATCAAGACGTTAGCGCCGTAGTAGACAAAGCACAAGTCAGTCAAGAAGCGCAGGAAATAACTTCGAGTGAAGCTAATTTGCTAGATAAAGATTATATACAACAGGATATACTTCCTTCCCTAACCAGTTACTTGAAAGATATCGTAGTAAATAAATTACCCAATAACGTTATTATTCCTAAACTGGTAGATAGCCAAGTAGGAGTAATGTCCCCACAACTAGCGGTAACAATGCAGAAATTTGGAGAAAAATTTATCACCCAAAGCATTGAGATGTCATTACTACAGACAAAACTTTCTTCATTAATACTAAAGGAAAGCAGTATTATCAGGGATGAGTATGCCAGAAACTACCATATCCCTAATAAACTAGGGAATCTGCTTAAGGATTTAACAGGTACCCGCGTGATAGGCAAAGGTCACTATAAGATAGACGATAAGAAACGACGTAGAAATCGTTAGAAGAGTCTATGATGACCTGCTACTACCTTGCTTATGCGTAGCATGCCTATAATAGCCACCCCTTAATAACGCAGCCGGACTAATCAAACACAAGCTTCCACAGGCTTGCTTAGAGTCTTTGGCTCTGAACATCACAGCATATACAAATAAAATAATATACTTCTTACGGGCTCGGCTGGCGATGTACTGCTAAGTTCAGAACACATAAATGCTACCACAAAGCTGGAGCCCACGTCTG
>JBCCHM010000170.1:0-1541 GCA_039028755.1 Bacteroidota bacterium
CATACATGTATCTCATGTATGATAAGCATGGAGCAAGCAGAGCCCAGAGGAAATTACATCTTAGCTGATTAAAAACTACTAATATTCATAAGCAACTCCCCGTACTGCTACCCATAGCGTTAATGAAAATGACCAACCCATCAACATCCTTTTCAGGCTTTATATGATTGAGTACTTTTTGTACATTAATATGTTGCGGTAAAGGAAGCTGTACAATAAGCCCATCGATCGTTTCGTTCTCATTTATTTGCTGAATAAGCTGTAATAAAGCCTCTTCCTCAATGTACTCTTTTTGAATCAAGGTAGACTGAAAGCCTACTTCATGGCATGCTTTGATCTTATTATTAACATAAATATGACTGGCAGGGTCATGTCCGATGAGGATGATAGCCAAGTGTGGTGCCCTACTGCCTTTGTTTTTATGGGCTTTGACTTGTTGAGCTAGCTCTTGCCTAACGGCTTGCGCCACTGCTTTTCCGTCGAGTAGCATAGACATTTATTGCTACTATTACATAGCCTGATAGGCTATAATACTACTTATTTATACCGTTGAAAAACTCACATTAAGCATACCCACTACCTAAGCTCCCTTGAACTTGGGAGGCCTTTTCTCTAAGAAAGCTTCTATACCTTCTTTAAAATCTTCAGATTTGCAACAGTGCGCAAAAGCATTAGCCTCGGTTTGGTAGCCATCCTCGTGCGGGTTGTGGGCAGCATTAGTACAGTTTACCAAGGCCCCCACAGCCAGGGGTGCAGTAGCCATGATCTTATGTAACATCTCTTTACTCTTTTTGATTACAGCCTCTTTATGACCTACTACATAACTGACCAAGCCTATTTCCTTAGCTTCTGATGCTGTCAAGGAGTCTCCAGTCATCAATAGCTCTAGGGCCTTTGTTTTACCTATCAGGTAGGTAAGTCTCTGAGTACCTCCAAAGCCTGGAATGACTCCTCTAGTTACCTCTGGAAAGCCAAAAGCAGCATTCTCAGAAGCTACCCTGAGGTGGCAGGCTAGGGCCAACTCACAACCTCCGCCTAGAGCGTAGCCATTGATAGCCGCTAGTATGGGCTTATGGCTATTTTCGATAAGGGCAAAAGCTTCTTGGCCATTCTCAGCAAATTTTCTGCCATTGAGCTCATTGAGTTCTTGTATTTCTTGTGCATTAGCTCCTATGCTGAAGGCCTCCTCTCCCGCTCCTGTGATGATGGCACTCTTGATAGCACTATTATCATAAATTTCCTGTACTACTGTCCGCAGTTCGTCGATACTTTGTGTAGTCAGCGCATTGAGCTTTTCAGCATTGTTGAGCGTAATGGTTAGAATACCTGCCTCAAGGTCGGTATACAGCGTTTTGAGTTTTTCCATAGTTGTATCTGAGATAGCTCCCCTCAAAAATATAATAATAGCTACATTGCTATTCAAACATTTTCTATAGCCATATGCAAACATATACTACTGTCCTGGTTCCATGTGAAGTGGATGTTGTACTTCTTGTCTAATTGCCTGCGTTGTTCTGGGGCGCGTGTGTAGTATTTGTCCC
>JBCCHM010000171.1:0-1504 GCA_039028755.1 Bacteroidota bacterium
AGTATAGCGGTAAGCTTCTTAAGAAGCTTACCGCTATACTGATATCGCCAAAGTTAGGAATTATCAAAACAAGAAGAAATGAGGCTATTGGGTTATCTGTTTATTAGTTTATCAGATTACCTACCCATTTTATTTGTGTAGACAAATGAACACGTAAATGCATGAACAAGTCTAGCCGTCTAGTAGTACTTCTATTAAGCATAACCACTGTGTTAGGTGTTTGCCTCGTGCTGCTATTAAGGGAGGATGATTATGTGCCTAAACCATATGGTTACAATCGAATTTTACTTCCTCTACATGAGTACACTTTGCTTCCAGACGGCTTCCCTTACTCTTTTGAATTTTCGAGGCATGCTACATTAGTTACGTGCACTTCTTCTATGGCTGAAAAATACTGGATTACGATTCACTATCCTGCTTTTATGGCTGATGTTCAGCTGACCTACAAGCCTGTCAAGAATGATCTACATCTTCTTAGAGAGTATCTCCAGGATGCTTATAAGCTGACGGCCAAACACCAGATAAGGGCTCATGCTATTGAAGAGTATGTTTTGCAAACGCCTACGGGACATATGGCCGTAGTAGCAGAGCTGAGTGGTCAAGTGCCTAGCCAATTCCAGTTTTATACCACTGACTCGGTGAATCATTTTTTAAGGGGTGCCTTGTATTTTAGTACGGCTTCCCAGAATGACTCTTTGGCACCGATCATCGAGTTTATCAAAGAAGATATCATACATATGCTGTATACACTGGAGTGGAAAAGTCCTAGCAAGTAGTATCTCGTAGGTAGAGCAAGTAGGCTGGTGTAATTTTTTAGCTTGAGTAAGCTACACGTCCTATGATGCTTCTTCCTAGAGTCATCTCATCAATATATTCTAGTTCACTCCCTATTGCCACGCCGCGTGCAATGCTAGTTAGCTTTACGGGGTAATCTTTAAGTCTTTTAGTGATATAAAATGCTGTTGTATCGCCTTCAATGGTTGCGCTCAATGCAAAGATGATTTCTTGAGGCTCTTCTGTCTTTACACGCTGTATTAACGATTCGATTTGGAGCTGATCAGGACCAATACCCTCTACAGGTGATATAGCACCTCCTAGCACGTGATACAGGCCTTTGTATTGGGCTGTACTTTCTATAGCGATTACATCTTGGATGTTTTCTACTATACAGATGAGGGACTGGTCTTTGTGGATATTGGTGCAGATACTACAAGGCGATGTATCAGCTACATTATGACATCGCTGGCAGTATTGTATTTTAGAGCGCAGTTCACGGAGGGAAAAAGCTAATCGTTCTGTTTGCTCTTGCTTGGATTTTAGTAGAAATAAGACTAGTCGTAAGGCAGTCTTCTTGCCTATGCCAGGCAAGCTAGTAAACTCATTAACAGCTTCTTCTATCAGCTTAGAGGAATAGCGCATGGGAAGCGTAAGGGCTTGTATATAAGTGGCGGTTTAGGTTCTGGCATCCACAAAACTAAATAAAAGAGCGTTTTATACTTGGATA